>JAQCER010000255.1 GCA_027618625.1 Verrucomicrobiota bacterium | reverse complement strand
TTCACACGGGCCGTGGTTCAGGAGATTCTCCCGGAAATAGTCGCATCCCCAGCGCCCGAAAATGATCCGACCGCTTTCGCTGATCGTGATTTCGACACTGTCCTGCCCGTCCATCGATCCCGTCACTACCCAGTCACGGTGGATGACTTCTCGTTCGATGGTTCCTGAAGGCGTTTTTAACTTCCGAAACTTACGGGTCTCGCTCGGCTCAAGCGAACGGATACTGACAGAACCACCTTCCAGTAACTCAGCGGCCCGTTCCGACCGAATGTCTGGCGGAAACATTGCTGCCAGGTCGATCGGCTCGCTGAAGAGTTGCCGATGCCTGAACTGGCGCGTTTCCAGTTCATAGATCGCCTCGCCACGGCGGCATAGCTCGATCAGCGCATTTTCCGCATCCCTTTGCTCGACCGACAGCGCTTCCGCCACCTCGCGTGAATGTGCGGTCGTGCATTCTTTCAGCAACTTTCTGGCATCTTCGCACCGCCCGGTGCCTGATCGTGCACCGTGGCTATGGCCGCCATTCATCCACCCTTGCTCGGATGCTGCTTCCGAGATCCCCAGGGTGAAGTTCATTCCCGGCAATTGAACGACAAAGAAGCTGGGGCGAGCCCGGCCTTTGAGATAAACCCGAACGTTGTCGGCGAAGGGTAGCAGAGGCTCGATCAATCGCAGTCGCCGCCGTCCCCACTGTCGCACGCTGTGCTCTTCGGAGTAGGAGTGGCTACTGCCCTTGAAGACGATTTTTTCCTCCCACGGTTCCAGATACACAGTCACGGGCTCGTCGGGAAGGAAGAGGTAGCGCAGAGCCCTTGGGGACAGCTTGGCTTTGTTGTATCGGAGGAATCGTATCACCGCCAGAAGATCCACCGGTCGGGCGGTGAATCGCGTTCCAGGCATTGCCATTGCTGCCTGCACCTCAAGAAATCCGAGCACCCATGCATCTGGCACATCAACTTTGGGCTGAAATCGGGCGCCGCCACCAGTGGTCGCTACTTCCATCCCGTCCGCGCCGATGAGGAACCAGGTGTCTCTGCTGGAGCGCATTTCCGCCAGGGCACCCCACAGCCATGTGCTGAAATCGATATTCGTTGTGCCAAATGTAACAGTGCCGTCGGTCTCGAAGATGTCAGGATCGACGGCGAGCGAGACGTAGGCAGAGCCGTCCTGGCTGAATGCTTCGAACAAGATCTGGTCGCTGTGCACCGTGATCACAGGATCGAGAATGCCGGAACTGGCCAGCCAATCATCCTGCGACCAGATGGCCTCGCCCAGTGCCCGTAGCGCTACCCGAAGCGGGAACAAGTGTTTCACCACCCTGCCGTGGAAGCGGACCTGGCGGTTCAATGCCGTTGCCACATGCACATCCGTTGCGTTCCTAGTCGAACGTAGCGCGCTGGTGCTGGCATAGTTGAAGTGAAATTTCACGCCACTTTGTCCCGGTAAACGATTGGAATCTCAAGCGTCCCGCGGCGAAGCCCCGGCCAGCGGTGAATGATTTTTCCGATCAACCCGATGAGTGCTTCCTTCGGATAACGTTGATCCGGTAGATCGAGGGCTTCCCTGGCACGAACGAGGATGCGCGACGCATGAAGCTCGCCTGCAGAAGCTGCATTCAACAAAGCACCGAACGCCAACATGCGCGTGCGCCGATGAAGCGGTCGCAGCAGTGCTCCGATTAAGACATCCAGGGATTCCACCGCTGCCTGGCGGGCGCGGTCGTCGTCAAGAGCCAGCACCCGGTAGGCGAGCGCCATCACGTGGATTTCCTGGGCCTCGACCAGATCTACCAGCGTTGGCGGATGCGCAAGGAAGTCCCGAGGCGAGCGCTGCAGTAGCAGGCGAGCCAGGGCATTGCTGCGGATCAGACGACGGTAGTCTGGGATCGAAAATGCGGGTACCTGCGCCAGAACGGAGATGGATCGAATGCAGAATACGTCTGGCGTTGATCTCAGCTCCTGATAGTAGGATGTCAGCTTTTCGATCTGGATTTTCCACGATTTGCTGTCCATCCAGGGGAGATGGAAAACCGATCTGCTGGCAATGAAATCGAGCATTTCTTCGTCACCGCTCTCGAGGATGGTGTTGCAAAATTTTGACAACGCTTCTCCGCGGCGAGACTGAACATGCGGTTTGAACGGGCCGTGCACGAGGCCAGGAAATCGACGGTAAAGTGATACCGCTACGTCGTCATTAAGCCAATGCACCTGAGCAACGCCCAGTCCCGGAAAATTCCATTCGCGCGAAGTTCCGGCCAGGAGTTGCAGTCGATCGCGAACATTCTCGTCGGAGAGTCGGGAGTCGACGAGGGCGCGGACGGCCTTGTTGAACTCGTCCTGCGACCCAGATGCTCGAAGAAGCGCCGCTTCCAGATCGTGCCATTCGTGCTTCCGAGCCACATCGATCACTGCGCCATACCCCTTGCGGAAAAGAAAACCGCGTTGGGCACTGAACAGATGCCGCGCCACGTAAGGAAGCACTTCTCTGCCTCGGCGACTTAACATTTCTGCAAAGGTGGAACCGAGATCCGCGTTGCAGCGCGGGTGCCGCATCTCGAGGGCTTCAACCAGTGACTCTGGATCAGAAACGGAGGAGCAAATCTTCAGGACATCGGTTTGCCAGGTGGGAATGGGGACCCGAGAACGGTAAATGCTCCAGGCAAAGGCTTCATCGCCACGTTCCTGGGCCAGCGATTGAAGTCGCGGCCACAGTGCCCGTTTCTCTCCCGACCACCAGTCGATCGGCAAGTTGGCAGCGAGGAATCCCGCGCATCGATGATCGAGCGCATACATGCGGACGGCGGTGTCTTCGTCCATCCAGTAGCTGTAGCGGAAGCGCTGAAGGACGAGTTGCCGTTCTCCAGCCGATCGGGCTGATTCGAATCGAGTAACCAGTTCAGATCGGAAGCGTGTCGCTTGTGGACTGATGCGGAAACCCGCTCCTCCGACCTGACTCTGAATCTGCCAGTTCAGCAGCGATCGAAAAAGGGCTACTTCCTCGGTGGATTCCACGTCACTGAACCACTGATCCAGTTGCCTGCCGATCTCGCCGTTCCACTTGACCGCCTTCCATCGAGTCTTCGATAGCCTTTGCCACGTCGAAAAATTGGACAGGATGAATGGGCGAAAGACGACCCGGTTGCGCTGCCACAGCCGAGGCCCCCAGAACCAGGTGAATCCGCCAAAGCCCCAGTGCCGCGACAATTCTTCCAGTGCAGATCGAAGCTCGAGATCATCCATCTCGCTGGCGAGTAGCGCCTCGATTCGGCCCTGAAGCTGTTTCCCCCAGATTGGCTCAAATGTGACCTGTTCGGCGTCTGCCATCACATGACGATGATGCTCACACCGACCGCAAAGACAAGAACGAATTTGAGGGCGATCGTTCAGTCCTCTCAGTCCCGCTTGCGTTCGGGCAGGAGGGCGCAGGCTTCTTTGCAGCCGAACCATTTGCTGAGGAGCAGGCGGTTGCGGCTGATCCACCGATAAATTTTTCTGCCTGGAATAGTCCCATCAACTTGCCCACCGTGTGCGAAGCCCTTGGCCGCCTGCGGTCGGAATACGCCCCATGTGCAACGTCCTCGACGCCAAAGCTGGCCTGTGGAATTTCCTTTGAGTGACTGACTTTCCGCTGCTCGACTACAACGAGGAAGACCGGAAGTGGAACGCCGTGCACCATCCGTTCACTCGCCCGAAAGCCGAGGACATGGAGCTGCTGGAAGCCGGGCTGGCTATCGGTTTTTCGGCAAGTCGCTGTCGCAGCCATGAGTCCACAGGAGTCCCTCAAAGCAACCCTCGATAGGTTTCCCAAATCCGCCGCCGCCTGGGGTCTCGACGATAAGGCAATCTCCTGCGGCTGCGTCGATGGATGCTTTTGGGGGAAGGGGAGTGATCGTGCCGTCGTGGTTCTTTAACCACTGTGCACCCGACTTACCCGGATCCCCACCTGCGAGCCCGAACGGCCCGGAGTTTCGATGTTCAGTGAGCAGCGAAACGGTGACGGGGCGCAAGAACTGGTAGTGGCGTACGATTCCGTTGCCGCCATCAAATTGTCCCCGACCCCCCGAGTCAGGACGGATCGCGAATCGCCACAGCCGCACCGGATATCGATGCTCCAGCACTTCGACATCGGTGATCGCCGTATTCGTCATGTGGGTGTGCAGGCTGTCTGCCCCAGCATAACCCGGGCCCGCACCTGCACCACCACACAACGTCTCATAGTAACCAAATCGATCGTCACCAAAGATCACGTTGTTCATCGTGCCCTGGCTGCAGGCCTGGAGACCGAACGCCTTGATCAGCGTATCAACCAGGCGCTGACTGGTTTCCACATTGCCTCCTACCACGGCCGGACATTTGTCTGGATCGGCGGGGAACGTTGGATTCAGAAAGCAATCGGGAAGTTCAATGGTAATGTCCCGCAGCAAACCTTCATTGAGGGGGAGAGACTCCTGAAGCATGAGCCGAAGCACGTAGAGGATAGCGCTCCTGACGATGGCTGGAGTCGCATTGAGATTTCGGGGATGTTGGGAAGACGTTCCGGAAAAATCGATGCTGAGCGTATGCGAGCGCTTTGCAAGCGCGACTTCGATGCGAGTGCCATCGTCCATGATTTCGACAGCATGGCTACGTCCGTCTGGAAGCGATCGCAGGCGGTTAGCGATGACGTTGCCAGTCTGTGAAGTGATCGCATTGAGCTGAGCAACGACGACATCAGCACCATAGCCAGAGCAAAGGGCATCGATACTCCTCAAGCCATTGCGCGTGGCGGCAACTTGTGCATGAACATCAGCGAGATTGTCAT
This sequence comes from Verrucomicrobiota bacterium, assembly GCA_027618625.1. Classification (GTDB taxonomy): domain Bacteria; phylum Verrucomicrobiota; class Verrucomicrobiia; order Verrucomicrobiales; family DEV007; genus JAGROY01. The sequence goes on along the minus strand of JAQCER010000255.1, from coordinate 1,107 downwards.
CGACAGAACGAGTAGGGAAGGGGGCACTCTCCAGCAGCTGGCGCAACGTCTCGTAACGTGGACGTCCCGCTGCCATCAGTAGCATGGGCGAGATCACGACGCCTTCCTGGGACAATCGGGATGCAGCTGCCGGCATCGATCCCGGGCTGATGCCTCCAATCTCTGAGTGATGCGCCCGCGCCGCACAGTAGGCAATGGTAGCACCCCCAACGACGAACGGAGCGATGACCGTGACATCGGGCAAGTGCGAGCCGCCGAATGCCGGGTGATTGGTGATCAACACGTCGCCTTCATTCAGGGGCTGCACGGCGACACAGCGGCGAACACATTCGCCGAGCGCTCCCAAGTGAACTGGAATGTGCGGCGCATTGACCACGAGTTCGCCGCTGCCATTGAGAATCGCACATGAAAAATCCAGCCGCTCTTTCACATTGGTCGACAGCGCGGTGCGCTGTAGCAGCACCCCCATTTGCTCGGCAATTCCGTAGAAGCGATTGCGGAACAATTCGGCATCGACAGCTGCCGAGTGAGTGATCGCATCGCTCCGCCGTCCCGATTCGGGAGTGAGCATCCAGCTGCCCCTGGAGCCTCTGCGCGCCTGCCAGCCTGCCGCGATGTAGAGCGTGCTGAAAGAGTCTTGAAGGATCTGAGGCCCACTTTCGGTCTGATCATCTACAAATGATTCCGGCGTTGCCTCTGCGGCATGCGCAGCGGCGCGCACCCTGATGGCAACCAGTTCGATTGCTTTCGACTCTGGTGGTGGATAGCCGTAGAGGCGCGCATATTCCGAGACAAAGGCTACCGCGAGTTGATCGGGAGAGTCAAATGCGACATCGACCGTGCTCTCTTGACCCAGTAGTCGTAGCTCGGCGAATCTGCCCGTGATCGATCCATTGGTTGCAATGTTAGAAAGGGCCGTCGCCTCCAGTTTGGCGACTGATGCCGCCAGCTTGTCCTGAACGTCGGACAGTTTGGCCAGGAACGGCTCCTCGGCAAAGTGTTCGGTCGTTGCTGCTCCCACACCGCAGGCACTCAGGATACCCGCAGTTTCTGGGACGATCACTGTTTGAATGCCCAACCGATCGGCGATGGCGCACGCATGCTGTG
>JAQCER010000254.1 GCA_027618625.1 Verrucomicrobiota bacterium | reverse complement strand
GCGGTGTCGGCTTGCTCCATCGTGCGTCGGGCTGAGACTCGCATGACCAGCGGCCCCTGCCGGTAGTTCGCACCCGTGCCGAGTGTCATTGCCGGGATGCGAGGAATACCCTCGCCCGTGCCCGTCAGTCGCGCCCGCACGTAGTCGGCCATGAACTCCAGAGAGACGTGCGGCGAGCCTGCGCCAGGATCTCCTTCAGCGACATCGACTTCGCCTTCGACCTCGAACCCGGTGAACCGGGCATCGTCCTGCACGTACAGAAATTCGTCTAGGCCGTCGACCGTTTGACCTGTGGCGCGTTCGTGAATGTAGTCGGAGAAGCCATTAGTGAAGACCGACGCGCTCCCCCGGAAACGCTCAGCATGGAAGTGCGTGGTGAAATCGATTCCGAGCGCGGTCTCGTTGGTCAGGTCAGGATCGCCAATCTCAAACGTCCGCGTCGCTGCATGGGGGCCATTGGAAAACAACTCCTCAGCGTTCGGCAGCTTCACCGACCGAGACCCGGATAGCGATACGCTGATCACGTCGGATGCCTGAATGTTCACCCCTAACGAGGCGGAAACCGCCTCGTTGGTGCGATCGACTGTAGGGGCCTCGGCACGTTGATGCTCATAGCGCAGTCCCCCCTGGAGTTTAATGCCCTCGGTAGCCCGGAGATTCTCGTACCCGAACAAGGCAAAAACCCGTGTTTGGCTAGGTGGCACGAACGCCTCGTCGCCGATGGCCTCGAAGTCCCGAGTCGACAATTGTGCGCCAAGAGAGCCTTGCATCCGCTCGGAGAAGCTGTGCTCACTGTCCAATCGAGCCTCGACATACTCGTTGAAGAAGCTGGTGCCGACCTCCTCCCCCTCGAGCTCGACATGTTGGTAATCAGCAACCCCCAATCGAGCCTTTACGTTACGGAAGGGTCCTCCGTAGAAGCGCAGCATACCCTCCACGTCGGCCCGCTTCTGGTCGAGATCGATGGTGATCGGTCCCTCCTCTTCGGTCGCATCTGATCCTTCGTCCTCCTCACCATGACCGCCCGGCACACCATAGTCCGACCGCTGAACCGTGCCCGAAACGCCCAGGTAGCCTCGCTCACCGACGACGGTGAGCCCCAGGCTTCCCCGCCGGTTCTCCACGGCGGAGTTCTCCAGAGATCCCCGTTCTTCGTCGGGATGAGCGTCGATCTCAGCGAAACCCGGAATCGCGTAGTCCGAGGAATTACGCCAGAGCATCGAACCCGTGGCGACGATAGCGCCGGAACTGGCCGTCAAGCCGGCCGACCCGGTTCGCTCATCCGCAACTGATCCGCCTACTCCTTCGACGTACCCCGAAACAGCCTGTGTTGGGGGCTCCCGAGCAATACGACTGTCGAGGACATTCACCACGCCGCCGACCGCCGAACTGCCATAGAGAAGCGTAGCAGGTCCACGCACCACCTCGATGCGGTCGGCTGTTCGGGCCTCCAGCCCCACAGCGTGGTCAGGGCTCGTGCTCGATGCGTCGCCGACGCCGATGCCGCCTTCGAGGATCCGAATTCGATCTCCTCCGATCCCTCGAATCACAGGACGGCTAGCTCCCGGCCCGAAGTAGGTAGACGACACACCGGGCAGGCGAGAGAGTGTCTCACCGAGGCTAGCCTCGCCGCGCGCGACGAGGTCCCGCGAAGTGATAACGCTCGCGGGTTGGTATGCCTCCGAACTGCGGGCGGCCCCGCCTACGGCTGAGACGATTAGCTCGTCCAAGTGGAAAACGGGTTCCATCATAATTGTGACGCCGGCCGTGGAGGTGGAGGCGACCTGGACCGTGGCGAGGCCACGCCCGAAGCGGACGCTCTGTGCCTCGATCACATACGACCCGGGAGGGATGCGTTCGAACACGAAAGTGCCGGTACTGTCCACCGCTACGCGGCGGCCCAAAGCCGGGATCACTACGTCAGCATCGTCCACTCGTGAGGTGCCGGCCATCACGACTCCTTCGATGCGTCCCTGCTGGGCCTGGAGCGGTCCAGTGGATACTACGACGCAAAAAAGAGCGAGTGCCAATACCCAAAGCCGTGAATAGTTGCTCATCTCAATTAGTCCTTCCGAACGCCCTTTCCAGGTGGACCCCGGCTGGGTTTTCGGTATCTGATTTGGTGGTCATGAGCGCGGGTTGCCAAACACTTTGGTCGGCGTTCACCCGGGCAGAGGAGGCGGGCTGTGAAGCCCCACAGTCAAATCAGATCGAGGGCGGACCTCGAGGACCGAATACGCCTGAAGGAAGAGCCGCAAGCGTGACTCGGGCGTGTTGTGTGGGCGGCGCGGCGAAGAAATGTGCGCTGCCCGTACGCGCAGTGGCTTGATGGGGCGCAATCAACACAGAGCTGAGTGACCGCACCATCTGGCAGAACACATGATCGTGTTGTGCCCCGCAGTCCGCCGCCTGCGGCGACTCGACATGGGCGGGGGTGCTCCACACCTCGGCCTCGAGGAGCGCATCTCCGGCCACCATGCCCGTCGCTCCAAGATGCAGGAGTGCGAGAAGCAGCGATGCTGTTCGCTTTGCGATGGGTTGGCAGAAGTCTCGAGACACGGTGCGCGGCCTTCAGGATGTATCACAACTTCCCAAAAGTAACGCCTGGATGCCACACAAAGTCAACGAGGCACCGGTACGGGTAGACTCCATCTCATTGGCCCACACCGACTGACGGGTCCGCGGATGGGCGGCCAGTGCATCCTGATCCGAGTCCTAAACAAGCGGCTTTGGCAACGCCTACCCGGCACATGCTATCCTCGGAGACTGGCGACTCGAGCATGTCACGTAACGTTCAAAGTTTCCGTCGCGGCTCGCGGATGCGAGCCGTGATGGCCGTAGTGAGCGCAGCGAACGGAGCCGGAAACTGTTTGTTAACTGACGTCGTTCGCTGCCCACAGGCTCGGGTTGCTACTCATGTTCGCCGACCGGGCCGTCACCCTCTCGTCTTTTCCTGTTCTGGACATACTCGACCAGTCCAAAGTACGGCCCAAGCCAGCCTTCTCCGTAGATACCTACGATGACCTCCTTCAGGTTGGGGTCCGCTGCGCTCTCCAGTCCATCCAAGTACTCGAGGAAAGCGCTCCACGTGCGATTCGAGAAGATTCGAGCTCGGGACACGAATCGCTCCTGTATGGGCGATTCTGACAACAACCCTGCCATGGCGTCGTCCGTGAAGATCGCATCCGCGTAGGGTGCCACGGACGACAATGCGATCACATCGTTCAGGGTCCCGGAATTCAGCGTCTTCTGGCCGGCATTGATCTTTCTGGCTAGCCCTGTGATCAAGAGCGACGAGTTCCAGTTGAACGGTGCCCGCCTTCCAGCTTCACTCGCGATGAACTCTAGCACGACTGGCAGCGCCTCGGTCTTCCCCAGGCCTGTCCTTTCGACCAGATCCAGCAAGGTCGGCAGGGTGGAGGCCAACAAGGGCGCATTCACTAAGTCATCGAGAACCGACATGTCGCCGGAGAAGTACTGGTGCTGCTTCTCCAAGTGCTTGCGATATGCCTCCACCATTACGTCTGCGCCGGCAGCCAGCTCTGCCTGGAAGAGCGTCTCGAAATCGAAGGGACCGTCCCTCCAGCGATCGGCATGTGTCAAGAGCGCCTCGTGCGCCCTCGTCCGGTTCGCTCGCGTGTCTTCAGGTGTCTCGATGTGCATTCCCCCCACCCGGATCTGGAGCCGTTCGATCCATGCACGCGGATCGCCACGCCATACCGCGCCTTTCGGCATAGTGGAGTAGTCGACTTCTTCTCCGGCCAGGTGTTGGCCAAGACCGTGGAGCAACTCACGGGTCTGGATCTCGTCAGGGTACCGAAAGGAGATGTCACCAGAGAGATGCTCGTAGACGGCCTCTATCTCTCTCGCAAGCGGATGGACCTTCGATTCCTTTTCGTGGATCCGCGAGCTGGGACAAAGAAGTAGATGGAGCTTGTAGAGACGATCAAGCTTCGCGAAGAGGTCCCTCCAGGGGGCGAGCACCTCGCGCTTCCGCTCGTCCGTCGTCGGATCGAGTGCCTTAGCGATGTTGCTGACCGCCATCTGATCGAGGTACACGAAACTTCTCGAAGGAGGCTGCAAGAACCGCGGCCTAGCGCACTTGCTGCACCGGAAGGAGGGCTGCCCGATTGAGCGGGTCGATACCCTCACGGTGCTGCTGCCACAGCGTTCGCAGGCACCCCACAAGGCAGTCAGTCCCCCCCGGTTCAAGTCGAAATGCCCTTCTCAAGGCGTCACGCTCGCCGAACGATGTCAGTTAACTGGCTCTATATGCCGTCGCTTGCCAGTATACAGCCACCCTCACCCGCTAAGCCCGTTCCTCACCCGAATGTTTCGCGTAGATCTACAACCAACAGCGCACCAGCTGACCCCTCGTATCCGAGGTTCGGTCGGTTGTCCCGTTCCAAGTCGACGGAGGGCGCCTCGAGCAATCGTTGGGCATACGCAGGCGGTGCTTCCCTGAACCCGCGTTCAGGCCAGGCTTCGGCGAGGCGTTGGTGGTATCGGTCGAAGAAGGGCAGCGCCTGTCCTCCATTCGCATCCGCCATCAGTGGGCAGCAGAACCAGCAGGCGAGCGGTGTGGCTTCAGCCAGGACATCGCTGGGCGCGACCTTCCGGCGCCCAGGAGCGATCACGGCACTGAAGATGTCCTCCGCGTCGGCCATGTAGGCCCCCTGGCCGTGGGCGGGTCCCTTCCCACACTTACTTGGTAGGGTCGACGACGTGTAGAAGCAGTATGCTGCCAAGAGCCCCGCATGGCGGGCATCATCCCGGAGGAGGTCGATCTGCATCCCGCTCCGGTTGGAATAAGCGATGCCCGAGTAGTTGTCGCCGGCCGCCAAGCGCTTGGCTTGGACCCGCATGCCCAAGGCGAAAGCGTCAAACCAGAGCCACCACTCCCAATCCGCTCCAGTACGCGTGCCCTCGTCCCACCTGGTGAACTTCTGGTAGGCGACCCGAGGGACCCGACGAGAGAGATCATACAAGAGCCAGTCCGTCAGGGACTCCTCCCCGACACTTGGCTGACCTGCCATCCAGCGCGTCAGTTCTGCGCAGACCTCAGTGACCTCTCTGCAGTTGCCGTTCAAGAGACCTCCCTATAGGAGCAGAAGCAGAAGCACCTTACCAGCTTGCTTGGGCAGATCCTTCGCCGCAGCCTTGACCCAATCGAGTCCGAGTTCCACCACGTCATTGGTTGCCTTCTTCTTGATGGCCTCGACGGTGCGGGTCAGCGCTCCCCGCAAGACTCCCTTGACCTCACTTACGGTCGACAGGCCAAGCTCGGTCCTCAATCCAGCGAGGTCTGACTCAGGTAGGCGCTCCACGATTACCGAGGCCAGAGCCTCTGGGTCGATCTGGAGCAGTTCGGAGTTGAACGACCAGTCGGCGTAGGCCCCTGTGGCTTTCAGGTCAGACAGAAGCATGGAGCGCAGGAAGCGGTCCTCCACGACACACACTACCCGATCCTTCTTCACATGAAGCGCGGCAGACTCGATGAGACGGTTCAGCCGTCTCCGGTACTCCTCCTCAAGATCGTCCGAGAAACTCAAGGATGCCTCATGCCTTAGCCCACGGATCTTCGTCTCGGTCGTCTAAAACCTTTTCATTATTTCACCGTTACTGAGGCTCGACAACCCACCGTGGACCTCCAAGAGATGCAGCAGGAGGATATCCATCTCACGCTTCGGGATGTTGCCGAGTCCACGCCTGGAGATCTTCTCATATAGCGCCCGTCCGAATGCTTCTGCATCCAGTTTATCTGCCATGTCTGGCCCACTCCTATTCCCGGTTCCGGCCACGTACCCAGTAGGGAACTTCATTCCACAGCGTCCGGCGATGTCAGTTAACTAGTGATTCTCCGAATGTCGCATACCCCACCTAGGGCGGCGATCTCCGAATTTCGCGA
>JAQCER010000253.1 GCA_027618625.1 Verrucomicrobiota bacterium | reverse complement strand
CGCCGGCGAAGGTCCCCTGCCGCGCAATTTTGGCAGTAAGTCCCCCTCTCCGGCCCCAATTTCCACGACCCCCTTGCGTGCAGCCTCCGGATGATTCCTCAGTTGTCGGAGAATCCAGCGCTCGTTGCCCATTAGGAAATTGATCATTCGCAGGTCGGCCCGGCTGCGGATGGCCTCTGGATCTGCCGCAGCAAGACTGTCCAGAATTTCAGGGATGACTACGCGTCGATCCAGCACGGCAGCACTTAGACTGCGGCGGCCTTCGCCACCGGGATCGCCGCTGGCGCCGCTTTGAACCCGTAGTCCAGTTCCGCAGGCAGTTCGGCGAAGTCGCGCATGCCTTCGAACAGTTTCTCAAAGTCGGTCGCCACGTTTCCAACCAGGCAATCGGTCAAATCCCCACGGATATCCGGGTGCTTGCGAACGAGATTCCCAAAGCTGAAGTTGTCGTCGTAGAATGCATACACCAGCTTGCGCATCGTCTCGATGTGGCTGCAGAGCTCTGCGCCATAGTGCTCAAACTGAGATGCTGAAGTATCGTTCGCACCCAGCGCACGATCGATCGCATCCGCCGCCATCTCGCCGCTCTTGAGCGCCAGGAAAACGCCGGACGAAAATACGGGGTCGAGGAATGCGAATGCATCGCCAACGAGCAGCAAGCCGCTGTCCGCGCAGTACCTGGATCGATACGAGTACTCTCCAGTCACCCAGTATTCGCCGAATTGTTCGCCGGGAGCGAGGTGATCCTTGATCCACGCATTTTTCTCAATCTCGCGTGCGACGATCTCGGCGGGCTCACGACTGTCGGAGTAAAGGTAATCCCGATCTGCGACCACTCCGACGCTCACGATGTCGTTGCGCAATGGGATGTACCAGAACCAGCCTTTTTCAGGCAGATAAGCGACAGTCGTCGAACCTGCGTCGAGCCCAGGGTCACGCTTTGCACCTTTGAAATACGTCCAGATCGCAATCTTGCCCAGTTTTGGATCCCGCTCCCGCCAGCGCTCTTTGGACATGGCAAGGGCGTCGCGCCCGGTGGCGTCGACCGTCACTCTGGCGTGAAACACCATTTCCTTTCCGTCCCCTCCACTCCCCTTCACTCCTACGACAGTTCCGGAGTCGTCACGGAGAAACTGGGTGACTCGGAATCTCTCGATTGTCTCGGCGCCACATTCGGCAGCACGTTGAAACAACATTTGGTCAAAATCGCTCCGCTCAACCTGCCAGGTATACGAAGAGGGATGATCGCGATGTTGGAAAAAATAGAAGGGGGTAGACCTATTGCCATCCATGTTCACGAACTGCACGCTCAATTTCTGCGTGTAGCCAATCTCCTTCATCTTATCGAGAACCCCCAGCCGTTCGAGAGAGAAATAGCAGAAGGGCATGAGCGATTCGCCAACATGGTAGCGAGGAAAGTGCTCCTTCTCAAGAATGGCGACACGGTGCCCTTTCTCGGCCAGCAAAGCCCCCGTCGTGGAGCCAGAAGGCCCGCCGCCAACGACGACAACATCGTAAGAATGTTCGGTGAACACGGTATTCATTGCTGTTGCTATAGGGATACTGGGGGAAGAATTTCGACGATATCAGCGAACGTCAGGCCATCGTCCGCGAGAAGGGCATTGCACCGACCGTACAGCAAAGTGCCAATCGGACACTGGAGCTGGACGGAGATGTATTGGTCGGCGTTCACGTGGAAATAGGCTTTCGGACTGCTGCTGTGTGGGAAGCGATGTTGCTCAAGCAAACCGCCCAACGGGCCCTCTGCTCCTACAACCTGCTTCTTCAGGGATTCGCTGAAAACCCCCAGACGGATGCCTATCGCTCCAAATTCCACCGGCTTTTCGTCCGCGTCCTTGAGGACAACCGCGCGAATGAGGTAATCTTTGGATGCTTCATGGTCGAGGACATCGAGGCTGATTTCCGAGTTATGGAACTCACGAAGAGTCGGAGTCATGTCCGATTGGTGCACCAGCAGGCCGGCGTAGGGCTCTGGCATCTCCGATCCGTGGATGAATTCGATCGGCGGCACGAGACGTCCCTCGCGCAGGTAGAAAAACTGAAGCGGCATCAACAGATCCAAGGCCTGCGCGTCCTCCGCAGCAGCCTGATCAGGTGTAGCGTGCATTTTGATGTGCTTTAAGGAAAAAGGCGTGCAGCAGCCTGTCAATCTGCAGCAAGCCATCTTGCGTGAGGTGGATCGTATCGCCTTCAACGTATGCGAAACCTTCACTCTGCAGATACGACAACTGTGGTTCGAAACGTTTCAGCACGTCGATGCCAAACTTTTTCTGGTAATAGGAAGCCTTAAGGCTGCCGAGCTTGAAAGTGAGCACGAACTCGCGGATAAACCGCTCCTCTTCATTTGTTGGATACGCCCGGAAGATCGGAAACTCGCCATTATGAACGGTTTCGATGTAGGCATCGATATCCGCCTGATTCTGGTAGTGGACACCACTGAGTTGACCGAAGGAAGCAACGCCTAAAGACAGCAAGTCCGCGCCACTCCACAGGCTATCGCGGTAAACGAATTTTGCCTTCGATGGATCCTTCACCACCGTGTATGCGCTGGAGACAGTGTAGCCGGCACTTTCAAATTCATTAAATGCGTAAGAAACCCAGCGACGCTTTGTCGCCCAATTGGCGACAGGTGCCGTCACTTTCCCGGCATCCTTCATGCGCTGGTACATCGTCGTGTTAAATGGAACTTCCATCTGGTAGATGGTGACCATGTCAGGATCGAGCGCGATCGCCTGGGACACGCAACTCTTCCAGTTTTCCTCAGTCTCGTTCATCATCCCTGCGATCAAGTCGATATTGATCTGGGGAAATCCGATTTTCCGAGCATAGTCGTAGGCGCGATCAATCTCTCCAGATCGATGCGCCCGCCCGTTCGATTCAAGAATGTGGTCGTCAAAGTTTTCGACACCAAGGCTGAGGCGCGTGACGCCCATCTTCCGAATGGCATCCAGCTTCTTCTCGGTCAACGTGCCGGGTTCGCACTCGAAAGCGATTTCCTCCGTTTCATCCCAAGAGAAAGACGCCTTCATCCCTGCTGTGAGTTCCTCAAGCTGGCTCACCGACAGATAAGAGGGAGTTCCCCCTCCGAAATAGATGAAATGTGGTTTGCGCCCCTGAAGGTAGGGCTTGGCTGCATAGTTCTGAATTTCACGCAGGCCTGCATCCAGATAGCTGCGGATCTCACCTGCATTCTTATCAGTGTAGACTCGGAAATAGCAGAAATGGCAGCGCTTCCGGCAAAACGGAATGTGGAAGTAAATCCCCAGCGGCACGTTGGGCGGAGCGGGTTGCTCCAGGACGGCCATCACGTCGCTCACGTATTCCTTTTGCCAGAACGAAAAAGGCGGATAGTTCGCGACGAAGTAGTTGCCTGCTTCTGTCTGTTCGTCTTTTTCCGGTTTTGTCAGGTTTTCTTGCACAAGGTATTCCTTGTTAGGTTTCGCCGCCTGTTCAGGCAGTCTTGAAAATGATGTATGGTTACTCCATCGGCACAGATGCTTCGGGAATCGTAAAAGCATACACCCGGCCATCACTCGCGCCAATGATAAGTGAATCGCGGACCAATGCCGGAGATGATTTGATCTCATCTCCAATTTCGTAACGCCAGACTTCTTCCCCGGTCTGCTCGCTCAGGAAATAAAGGATTCCATCGTCCGCGCCGAAGATCACATAGCCACCTGCGACGATAGGAGAACTGGCCGAGGGACCAGCAGTTCTAAAATTCCAGACCTCAGCGCCCGTCATTCGGTCGATTCCGTAGACGCGTTTCCCCTCCCCTGGAGCGATCACCAACGATTCGGTGACGGCTGGCGATGCATAATAAGGAAACGACCGCTCTTCAAACGACCAGATCTTTTTCCCGTCATGGATACCAAAAGCTTCGACACGGTTGTCGTAATGAGCGATATAGGCGACATCATCTTTGATGATGATTGAGTTCGAGATGTACGATTCGATTTCGAATTTGGCGACTTCCTCGCCGGTCTGAGCATTGTTGATATAGATGAAACCATCGCATCCGCCGAACGAGATCTTGTCACCCGAAACAGAAGGAGTGCCATTTACGTAATAACCGGTCTCAACACTCCATTGCTCAGTGCCATCACGAGCATCGATGCAGTAGAGTTTGTTGTCGTGACTTCCGAACACTGCACACGGGATACTGCCGTCCGGTGACTGCCGGGTGAAAGTATTGATGCCGCCGACGATCTCGCCAAGAGTTTCAAACGTCCACGCCGGAGCGCCTGTCATCTTGTCGTAGGCGTAGACAAGGCCATCCGTCGACCCAACCACAATGCGGTCGCCGATGATACAGGCCGTGCCTTCGATTGTTCCTTCCGTCTTCGCCTTCCACACTTCGGCACCGTCTTTCAAGGCCAGACAGAGGAAATTGCCATCGCCATCACCAATGTAAACTCGCTCTCCGTCACTGACGGGAGATGCAAGCACCGGATCCTCAGCCTCCACCTGCCAGCGCAGTTCCAGCGGCAATCCGATTTTGGCATCCACCACTCCCGTCAAATCTGGCGCTCCGCGGAACACCGTCCAGCTGGGAATCCCAGGATCTGCAGCGATCTCCTCCTTCGCAGGACCCATCGTGGAGTCGGGTGCTTCGGCTCCGTTCGGGGTATCTCGACTCCCACACGAGACTCCGCTCAAGAAAGCGCCACAGAGGCACAGCGGCCAAAGCACCGTGGGCAGCGGGACGTCTTGGAGAATTATTTTTTTCATTAGCGGATGGTGGACATGTTCAGGGAGTGCACTAAATTCAAGAAAGGTTGTAGAAGCCGAACTTGTCCCGCAACGTCAGCGTAGATTTGCCGTCAAGTCAACGCAGCCGTCATTGCTTGTCGACAACGGTGCAATTCTGGCAACCAGTACCCCAACACCGTTAAGCAACGAACAAGCCCTCCGCGATGGAAGAAGATTCCGACCACATGATCCCAGCAGAGTTCTACTCCGAATACGAGGAGAGGCCATTCAAGGGCTGTACTCGCTGTGGCGAAACGTTGAAAGACTTCGAAGACGGCTACCAGGTGGGGAAAGTCTACCGCCGGGGTGAAACCATCTTTGAATATGCGCTATGCCATCCGTGTCACGTCAAGATGATGGACGAAGTGTCCAGCGAATCCAGGGAGCGGCTGGAAGCCTTCCAGGCTGAACACCTGCAGCTCAACCTCGGCCGCCAATTCTGTGCCGTCTGCGGAATCTCCCGTGCGGACATCCCGGATCAGGAATACTCACTGGCCGGCATCTTCGAGGGCGTCGCCCTCGTCCACTCCCTGACGATTTGCGGTAGCTGCACCGAGCATATGAATTCGCTGCTTTCGCAAAAGACCCGCGACGTCTGGCGCGACTTCATCAACGAAAACTTCCCCGGAGTCCCCGCCGATGCCCTGCCCGATCCGAATAAGATTCTGGTAATGTGAGTTGTAAGCAACAAGCGACACCGTTCACTGGCATTCCTGCCGCCTGCCCATCATACCTGACTACACCACCAAGGTCACGCCGGTGCCGTTTACATCAGCGGGAAACACAGCCCGGCCTTTGTCCAATCGGACACCTGTGGCAATGTCACCGTCCTCGGCAATGAGAACGGCACCGTCCATGTCGACGTAATCGAGTTGTGGGAGTAACTGCGCGATGGCACTGATACCGACGGTACTTTCTGTCATGCAGCCGACCATGACTTCGAGTCCAAGTTCCCGCGCACGGGCGATCATTCGACGTCCGGGGGTCAGGCCGCCCGCCTTGCTGAGCTTGATATTGATCCCATCGAAAATTCCGGCACATCGGTCTACGTCGGCCTCGGTGAGGCAGCTCTCATCAGCGATGACTGGCAGCACACATTGGGCCTTCACCATCTTCATTCCTTCCCAATCGTCGCGCTTGAGCGGTTGTTCCA
>JAQCER010000252.1 GCA_027618625.1 Verrucomicrobiota bacterium | reverse complement strand
CTCTGGTGCAGGCGCGCGCTGGCGTGGTGCATCCATACATTACTCCCGTCTACGAGGCTCAGGAAACCAAGGGCACCGTCTACTACACGCGGGAGCTGGTGCGGGGCAGGAACCTTACCCAACTGCACGCGGCCGGCACACGACTGACACCTGATCAAGCAATGAGCATTTTTCTGGCAACCTCGGAAGCAATGTCCTACCTCGACGGGAACCAGACCAAACGCATCGAGCTGACTCCCGACGCGGTGCATTGGGGAGAGGATGGCATTCCCCGCCTGGACAATCTGGCGACCGCGCATTTAAGCACGCAGCCTAATCCACTCGCCGAGCTGCCAAAGATCGGACAGGCGATGTCCGTATTGCTCCACCGTGGAATGCCGGAATCCGCAGCGGCAGACGGCTTTTTCAAATCGGTCACGCACGGTGAGACTTCAGACTGGGGACAGGCTGCAAAACGAGCACGGGAGGTGCTGCGTTCGATCACCAGAAGCGGAACACCCGGCAGCAAGCACGCTCCAAGTTCAACCATTGCAGCGAAGCCCACCCGCAGCGATAGGAAACCTGCGCGACCGCTGGTATTGGTGGGAACGTTAGGGATTTGTGCTGCTATCGTGGCAGGAGCGTTCTTTGCGCTGACTGGCGGCGCAACGGCACCGGCCGCCAAGGCATTTGACAAAATGATCGCCATTCCCGCCGGCAGCGTATCCACTGGAGATACCACGGAAAGTGTTGCGACTTTTTCGATCGATGAACACGAGGTGACCATCGGGCAATATGCGGAGTTCCTCCTCGCGCTGAATGCGGCCGGTGATGCCGCGAAGCGTTTTGATCACAGTGACCAACCGGCAACCAAGTCCGGCCATACACCCGCCAGTTGGAGCGACATTTACAAAGCAGCGAAGCACGGCGGAAAATTCCACGGGCAGCCCATCAGCCTCAACCACCCGATCATTGCCGTCGACTGGTGGGATGCCTACGCCTATGCCAAATGGAAAGGCCATCGCCTGCCCACCGCTGCCGAGTGGCACTTGGCCGCCCTGAGCCCCAATCCCGATGCACGCTTTCCATGGGGCCGCACCGATGCCCCGGCGCTCTACAATTCCGGTGCAGACTTCGAACCGAACGGCCCCGGTGGCACAGTCGACGGCTTTAATTACTGGGCACCTGTAACCGCTTTTGCCAATGATCGAAGCCCGCGTGGCGTCGTCGGCATGGCAGGGAATGTGAGCGAATGGGTCGACACCTGGGTACCCCATCCCGAATTCCCGGACAAGCGGGTTCCCGCAGTCATGGGAGGCTCATTTGCGACGACAGTGGCCAGTATCACCGAACGCCGTCCGGCGAAGGCCGCCGATGCCGCCCAGCTGGCAGTAGGATTTCGCACGGCCACCAGCCCCAGCGCGACAGCAGATGCCGCAGCGCCATGAAAGAAACCGGCCGCTGCATCCATTTTTTACATCAATTTGAACAATTCCCATTAACACAACACTAACGAAGACTCCGCACATGAATTTGCCTTCCCACCACTCAAGCCACCCGAGCCGCTTTTTGGCTCCGCTCGCGGTAGCTTTTGCAGCCGTTGCCGTCATCGGCTGCATGCTCACTCAGGCTTCGGCCCAGCTGTTGGTTGAGATGAAACTGAATAAAAATCTCTACGTCGCCTACGAGCCGATCATTGCCGAAGTCACCGTGTCCAACCGCGCCGGTCGCGACATTGTTCTCGGCGGACCTACAGGGGCCAGTTGGCTCAATTTTGACGTCGCCTCAGATCAGGGCGAGTCAATCCTGCCATCGGGCGCGACGCCCGTCGCTGGCAGCACCGTGCTCGGAGCCGGTAAGTCCCACACGCTCACCGTCAGCCTTGGAAAATACTACGCGCTGGGAAAACCTCGGAACTACCGCGTGAAGGCCAGCGTCTACTTTGCCGGAACCGGCCAATACATTGGAGCGCGACCACAACTGTTCGGCGTCACCGAGGCACGGCTGATCTGGCAGCAGGTGGTCGGGATTCCACGTGGGAAACCAGAAGCAGGAAACTACCGGCACTATTCGCTTCTCGTTTTCCGCGATACCGAGCGGACGCTGCTCTACGTTCGCGTTCGCGACCAGAAATCGAAGCGCGTGCTCGCAACCTATTCGCTTGGCCGCCTCATCGAAGTGCGCGATCCACAGGCCACCATCGATGGCGACAATCGACTTCATGTCCTGTTCCTCGGAGCGCCACGCACTTACAGTCATAAAGTCATCAACTACGGGGGCGAAACCCTTTTGTCCGATGTTTACAAAGACGAACCCGGAAGCGGATCACCGCAGTTGATGCTGTCGAGCAGCGGCAAAGTTCAGGTCGCGGGTGGTTCCATTCACGATCCAGCTCTCGCTGCCGAGGCCGCGGCCCACGCCGCTAGCCCGGAAGGTGGCGGAACCGGCCGAATCCGGAACCTTTCCGACCGCCCAGAGGGACTCCCCTTGGTCGGAGAATAGCTTAAAAATAACGCACAGAAGTTCCATAAAAATCAGAGTTCCCGTTGACTATTTACGAAAACTCCGGAAATTAAGGGATCTTAATACTTAAGGTTCCAGCTCTCTGGGCGGCACCCACCTTAATGATGACCGAGCAAAAGTCTACAAATCTGGAAAGACAGCACCCTCGTGGCACTGGATGGATCACCTGCGTACTGATGTTCGCTGCGGTTTGCCTCGTATTCCTGGGAATAGCAACGACTGCAGAAGCCGCTCGCGGTCGGATCAGCCGGGTAGTGATCGATGCCGGGCACGGCGGGCACGACGCAGGCGCCAAACGGGGATACGTGCTGGAGAAACATCTCGCGCTGGATGTCAGCAGACGTCTGGAACGTTACCTTGAGCGCAGAAACATGCGCTGCGTCCAGACTCGGAACCGGGACACCTTCGTTCCACTCTCTCAGCGCAGCAAGATGGCCAATCGCTATCGCGATGGCGTATTCGTCAGCGTCCACTTCAACTGGGCCTACAACAGCGACGGCTCGGGAACCGAAACCTTCTATAACAAGAACAGCGCCCTCGCCAGTGCCATCCAGACTCGCGTTGCACGTAAAGCCCAAACGACGAATCGTGGAACCAAGCGCGCCAGCTTCTACGTCCTGCGCCACACCGATATCCCGGCTGCCCTGGTAGAATGTGGTTTCATCTCAAACTACGACGACCGCCGCCGCTGCCTCGACCCGCGCTACCGCCAGAAGATCGCCGAAGCCATCGGCGAAGGTATCCTCGCCTACTCACGCGGTTAGAATCACATTGGCGCGCCGCGTGCAAGCAGCTTCGTTGCCATTGGGTAGCGAAACATGCAGGCACAGAAAGTGAGGCCGTCCGTCCCGGCGGTCTTCTTCGCGCAGCCCAATGCCGGAACCTGGGGCTCAAGCTAAGCCACCGCGCAAAGAACAGAAGAAGGCGTCGGCAGGGACGTTTCTCCCAAACGTCCCTGGGCTGGAGTTTGGACATTTTCCAGAGACGGGTGTCATGGCGCGTCAACGTAATGACGCTAAGGGCGGTGATCACTTGGTACCGCTGGCATCGACAGGAATGTTGACGATCCCATAGAGCACGGAGTTGCGCTCAGTAAGGGCGTTTCTACGAAACGTCCGGCTTGGGTACGCACGAGAGTCAGGGTAAATGCTGGGCAACTGACGGATCGATTGCTGCACTCTGAACAATGAACAACACTGCATCAACGATCTTCTCGTCTTCGCTGCCACCGCAGGCTGAGTTCGATCAAAACAACCGAAAATCCTAGCACTAAAAGAAACGGTGCCAGCCAGCGCCAGAATCCCCAGTGGATTCCTGACTGGCGCAGCCGCCAGTCCAGTACCCCCCCGAGGTGTCGAGAACGATGTTTTGATGTCGAAATTTCACCTCAATGGACGGCATCTTTAAGAGCGAAATCGCACTGTGGTGAATTTTCATTTGCTCAGATAACCGCCCGGTATCGGGTCGTTTCTCCGGGGCGCTTTACGGGCAAGTTTGAAATCGCCACGATTCTGCGCTTCCTGGAATCAACGATTTCTGCAGTGACAACCCAACGCCAGAACTTTTCGGGCTCCCGATCGAAGTGCAATCTGGTACACTTCCTGGCGAGCAAGTCCGGCCGAAGGGCACTGATCCCGTTGGGAAGAGAATTCTCCTCATTCGCACGGTAAAGCATGACGCATTGCGCAAGATTCTCCCCCACCTGTTCAGGGCTCACATTGTTATGGCCGTAGTCAACCATGAACCACGAGCTGTAGAACAGGAACTCGAGAACCCCGGCGATCCCATAGCAGATAGCCGATTAATCGGAATGTTAGTCTCCGAGCCACCGGGACGCCCAGCTATTGCACCGGCACCAACCGCACTCTGCGGATGTCCATCACGGCTACTTTGGCCTGGTTCTTCGGGCGGACTTCCAGTCGGTATTCGCCCGCTTTCTCCAGCGTTACCTCACCGATGTCCCGTGCTTTCCAATTTTGAAACCCTCCGGTGTCTTCTACGATAAAGCCAATGGACTTGCCGCCCACGAGCAGCGAGACTTCGCTTCCTCCATGTCCCGCACCGCACCCCTGGGTGAGTTCCACTCTAAAGGTGCCGGGCTTCTCGATCGGAAACGTCCAGGATGCCCAGTCATTCGGATTCACCCAGTAGCCCAGGCACATTTTCTGCGGCTGGCGTTCGTATTGCATGGTCACGCCGTGCACGGTGGCGTCGTGCGCATCCAGTTCGACACTGCCGTCTTCAGCCTGTTTGATTTCCTTGCCCTCGGGCGCGGGCCGCAAAGTGATCGCTTTCAGGTTCATCAAGGCAGCGCCTTTCATCTTCACTCCACGAACCTTCACGGGCACCTCTCCGGCTTTCTCAATGTAGACACGTCCAACTGGCACTGTCGTGTAGCGGTACCAGCTTCCGGTATCGACCAGTTTTCCAGTGAGGGTTTCGCTTCCAAACGAGAGCTCGACCTGGTTGCCATCACCATTCGCCACCGAGTAAGTCAACTCGACATCATACATTCCGGGACGCGTCGCCTGGTAACTCCAATGCACCGAGTCGTCGGCGTTCGACCAGAACCCGATGCGGTGATTGCCCGGATGCGTTTCCAGCTTTGCCCTGTCGCCTTCCACGCGCCCATCCAACGCTGACAACACGATGCGCCCGTCCGGAAACTGAGTGGTGTTGTCCGCGACTTCGAGAGTGACATTGCCACTGGCGCTTTCGGGCACCTGCAGCGTCACCTTCGTCGCATCCTCATTGAATTCGACCGTCAATGGCTTCCGCGCTGGATCACTGGCAAAGAAAGCAGCAGTGATGTTTCGGCCCAACTGCGGCAAGGCAATCCCCTCCCCGCCCTTCACCTCTTCCAGTGTCCACCGACCGTCTTCACTCACCGCATCGTCGAGATCTAGAAAAACGATCACCGATGGATTTCCAACCGGTGTGTATTGGCCGGTAAATGCAAGTTTCCCAGTTTCCTTGTCCACTCGAAACGTGGCCAGGTTGTCCGCCCGTTGGTTGCACGAGTAGAGGAAGTTTCCGGTAGGATCAAAATTGAAATTGCGCGGATAATTGCCACGCGTCCATTCGTCATCGACATAGGTCAACTCGCCCTTCTCCCCGATCGAAAAGATGGCGATGCCATCGTGCAGTCGATTCCCTGCGTAAACGAAGCGCCCATCCGACGAGACAAGAATCTCGGACGAAAAGCTGCTGCCCGCGTATCCGGGCGGGAGACTTGAAATCGTCTGCCGCGCGGCCAGGGTTCCCTTTGCAGAATCGTAGTCAAACAATACGATCGTCGGCCCCTCTTCCTGCAGCGAGTAGAGCCAGTTGCCATTGGGATGAAAAGCAAAGTGGCGCGGCCCGTCGCCAGGAGGCAGCGAAACCGATGCCGGATTATTCGGAGTCAGCTTTCCGGTGCTCCCATCGAACGTCCAAACGAAGATTTTATCCAATCCCAGATTCACATGCAGCACGAAGCG
>JAQCER010000251.1 GCA_027618625.1 Verrucomicrobiota bacterium | reverse complement strand
TTCGGGTTGGGATAGCCGACGCCTTGAACGATTGCAAGGTTCCCCCGGTCATAGACGCTATGCAGGAACGGCAGGGCGTCCGATAGGCCGAGGTGATCGTTCAATCTGAACAAGCTCTCCGCCTTGAGCCCCACCTTGGGACGGGCCTGGTAGTAGGCATCGTCAGCGTAGGGAACCACGGTGTTCAATCCATCGTTGCCGCCAGCAAGTTGCAGCACGACAAGAATCGAAGAATCTTTCCCAGTATCCGTCTGGATCGCTGAGCCTTCCGCCGAAGCGTTGAGACTGAGAAACGTATTGTGGACAAAGGTCGGCACCGAGTAGGCGGTCGCAGCGCCCAGCATGCCGTTGCGAAGAAAGGCACGGCGTGTGGACAGAAGGTTGCGGCTGCTGCCAGTTGAATCTGAGGAAATGCTCATGGTTGGATAGAGTATAAGGCTGTGGCGTCGGGTTTATGCCAATTATGCCAATTGATACTGTGGCGTGCTCATCATCAGGTGAATCAGTTCTCCGACTTCCTGGTCCGTAAATCGTTTCGATTCTTTGCTGTCAGCGTAGTCGCGAAACTTTGCCAGATCCTTGTCCGGCAAGTCTGCGTGGAAGAACCGTTCGGTCAGCGCCGCAATGAGGGCAGCGCGATCTTCCCGCAAGTCCGGCGGGGCCAGACGATCGAATGGAACGAAAGCGTTTCGCATCTGAGCGATCTTTCGTTCCTTGAGACGTTCCCTCATTTTCATCTTTCTGTCGTTCCCTTTGTCGTCCCGGTGTTTGCCTCCGCCATCACCTGTAAGCAAGAATCCTGCAATGTTGTAGCGGGTCAAAAGCGTGTTCGTATTGATCCAGCTGCGACCGCCCTCCCAACCGGCGACGTTTGGTGGATTGTAGAGCACCTGACCCAGCTGCTGCATCGCGTTCCAGGCGATCCTTGGGGGAACTTTTGGGAGTTCCAGCTCCCGCGCCATCTGCACGATGAATTGCACCGGGCTCTTGATTTGCGTGCGCAGGGCTTCGGCGGAATTGAAGGCTTCGCTCAGGAAAATGGTGCGTAGCAGGGGCTTGACCTCGTACCCGGATTCCCGGAACTGCTTTGCCAGTGGCTCGACGATCCCGTCGGAAGGCGTCTCGTAAGCGAAGAACTCCCAGAGCTTGGCCGCCATGAATTCGGCACACCTCGGCGTTTCGAACACGACGTCCACAATAGCGTCCTGATTGAACGCTCCAGACTTGCCCATGAACGTTTTCTCTCCGTTGTCATGCTTTCTGGGCACAAACTTCGGCTTGCCTGCGAGCCGGTTAAGCTGATACCCCGTAAACGCGCGGGCGGCTTCAGCGATGTCGGTTTCCGTGTAACCACTCCCCTCACCCAAAGTAAAAAGGAGCTGGCTCTTTATCAGCCCGTGCACCCTTCGCTGACCCTTCACATTTTTGTCCGTGTCGAGATAAAGCATCATCGCCGGGTCTTCACAGATCTCATGCGTCAGTGCTTTAAAATTTCCAAGTGCCTGCTTGCGGAACAAGGCGTTCTGCTGATGCATCAGCAACGGCGACTTCACTTTCTGTACCGAAGTCGCAAAGTGACCGTGCCAGAACAGCGTCATCTTCTCCCGGGTCTGAGCCTGGCTCGACAGCATCCGGTTGAGCCAAAGTTCAATCGATTCAAGAGTCATCTTGCGCTGCTGCAAACGCTGCTTGCGCTGGGCCTCGCGGCGCGCCATGTCTCGTTCCTCAGGAGACAAAGACTGGTCGTTATTGATCCGCCGAATCTCCATGAAGTCGCGAAGTGATTCCTCGACAGCACCAGGATCCGTCCATTCAGGTTCGGCGAACTTGTCGGTGTCGTCATGGTCACTCAGTAAATAGTCCACTGCGTTGCCGCGTCCCATCGCGTGCAGTTGATCGATCTGTCCCGGATTCCCTCCAAATCCTGCTCGATTGAGAAGATGCGCGGCACTTCGCTTTGTCCAATGGGCTTCTTCGGCTGGTGTTAACATGGCTGAGTTGAGGTGGCTGGTGTTGATCAGTTCCACCAATAGTTCCACCAATGATTACCCGGGCTTCCGCATATTCTTTCACGATGTCAGGAATTTCTTAAGCGGTGCCATTCTGACAGCAAAGACGAGGAAGGCACAGCATGTGTGCTGTGCCTTCTTGGGGAAAGAGAATTACTACCGGCGGCGTTTGGCGCCTCACGTCGCCGAGCCATAGCCGAGTGAACGGAATATGTTCACATTAGGAATCCGCGCTCGGAGGGGGTCCAGGCACTTGGAGTTCAGGCACTTGGAGTTCAGGAAGAAGCGTCGCCACTTTCTCCTTCATCTCCTTACCGGGCTTGAACTTAACAACAGCTCTGGGCGGAATCTTCACATCCACCTTTGGATCGTTGGGATTTCTCCCAACTTTTGCTTTGGTTTCCTTCACCTGGAAGGCTCCAAAGTTGCGAAGCACGACTTCATCATTGTTGGCTAGACACGTGGTGACCGTGTCCAGGAATTTTTGAACGATGTCAAAAACCTCTTGCTGAGTTTTGCCTGAATCATTGCTGATACGCACGACCAGATCTCTTTTTGTGATAGTAGCCATTGGAATAAATGGGTTCGATTGGGATTCCTGATCGTCTGGTACAACTAAACGATCAGCAACGTGTTACGCTATTGGACCATGGCCCAATTTTCAAGGTTTAGACTCAGAATTATTGGATTAGCAGGAAGCGTAAAACTTTGACGATCAGCAGGAAACTCTTAAAGCACATCTGCAGGAAATCGTATTGTGTTCACATTTAAATGGTTACATATCAAACTGAGCTGCAGTCTTGAAGTGCATCTTGGCGATGAGGGGGAGGCTTTTTGCCCCTTTGTCTGACACAAATTTCCGTCCAGCAGTGACAACGGCGTCGGAAACGCCCTTCGCCAGCTCGTAGCCGAGCTTGCGCGAGCACTCGTCCAACCAGTCAATGAACCGCTCCCGGGCGATAATCGAGGCGGCAGCGACGGCGATATCGGACTCCGCTTTGGTCCGTTGCTGGAGCTCGATAGTGCGGCCCATCTTCATTAAGGCTCGCTCCAGCTGCTGGGGATTCGCAAATTGATCTGACAGTGCCCGAGGGCATCCGGGTCTGAGATGAAGGAGGTTCTCGATCACCTTTGCATGGCCCCAGGCAAGCAATCGGTTGAGGTTGTGAAACCGACCGTAAAGGGCGTTGTATTTCTCTGGCCCAAGGGACAGCACTTCGCAGACGATGCCCGGAGTTTCGCGGATCAAATTCGCCAAGGTCCGAATACGGGCGTCGGAAGTGATGCGCTTGCTGTCCATGACGCCATGGTCCAGCAGGTGCCTGGCGATAGCTGGATCGACATAGACTCCAGCAATCACCAATGGGCCGAAGAAGTCTCCTTTGCCGCTTTCATCGATCCCGAAATGAGGCTCGAACATCTCCGATTGATTCACCTCTTCATAGCCGAGCTCCGCCACGCCGAGAATCTCCGGCTCCAGACGAAACTGCACGAAGTCTTCAGTCTCCTTGCCCTGCACGAGTATCTTCGGCCCCTTTTCGTAGACCGTTATGTTCAGTTTCCCCTTCGCCGCCGAGAACATTGCGTACTGCTTTTCCGAGAACTGGAACCCCCCTTCCGCCAGCAAACGGCGCAGAGCCGCAGCCTGCTCCAAACTAAGCACACGTGTGTAGCTGTTTTTCGACATGACTGAATCGTATATTCCACACAATCGCGCCTAGGCAAGTCTCGGCCCGCAAGCCAATGATGAATCGGATGAATTACTGGCGAAATTCCCTTTCTCGCCTTAGCCAGCCTTACCGGAGGGAGGCTTGGATGCACGATGCACTTGTCCCTCGGGCGAGTAGCCCGGGATGCAAACGTCAGCCCGGCTGCTTCCTGTCGAAGCTTTGACGACAAGCAGTCGCTGCGTTGCTCCCTGCCACTCACCGATTTCACATTCTCCATCAGGATCTGGAGGCAGCACGCGCCACCGGCCCTGACTGTCTCGATTCTGCAGGCCACGCCTACAGCGCAAGGCAGTTCCAAAATAGCGCCATCGCCTGGAACCTGTGTTCCTGTGTTGATCCCTGATTGCGAAATGCGACCAGGCACAGTAGAACCATCGAGTGATGCCAAGACTTGGATCATCCTCAAAATCAGCCTTGTAAGCTTCTTTTCCCCCACCTTACCATCATGCCATCTCACATCGACAAAGACGTCCGCGCCACCGGCACCGAACTATATTTCCTGCCCGTGCACACGCGGATGCCGCTCAAATTTGGCGGTGAGACAGTGGAATATGTTACCTGTGCCCGCTGCCGAATGGTGGTGCAGGCAAAAGATGGCCGCACTGCAGAGGGCTGGGGCGAAACACCACTCAGCGTAACCTGGGTTTGGCCGAGCAAGCTCTCTTACGAAGAACGCCATACGTCACTCAAGGCGTTTTGCCGATCGCTCGCAGATGCCTGGGCAGCCTTTCAGCAGACCGGCCATGCTCTCGAAGTCGGCCACGATTTCATTGCACAGAAACTGCGTCCGCTGCTTGATCGCCACAATGCAGAAGCCACGACCAACGAGCCGATGCCCTGGCTGGCGGCGTTGGTCTGCTGCTCGCTCTTCGACATCGCCCTCCACGATGCTTATGGAAACCTGCACGGCACTGACATTTACACCACTTACAATGATGAGTGGATGAATCGCTCGCTGGAGGCATTCCTCACTCCTGCTGATGGCGCTGAGGTCGACTTTCGCGGAAAGTATCCGGCAGATTATTTTGCTACCAATCCACAATCGACACTGCTTGCATGGCATCTGGTCGGCGGAGTCGATCCACTGGATTCCAGTGAACTCACCGGCGCGGAACCAGATGACGCGTATCCGGTAGTGCTCGATGACTGGATCAAGCGCGACGGTTTGAATTGCCTCAAGATCAAGTTGCGTGGCAATGATTCCCACTGGGACTACCAACGACTGATAAAGACGGGTGGCATCGCCGTGGAAAATGGCTGCGACTGGCTGACCGCTGACTTCAACTGCATGGTCACCGATCCTGGATACGTAAACACATTGTTAGACCAACTGCGCGATGAGCACCCCCGGTTCTACGGCATGCTGCTCTATGTAGAACAGCCGTTTCCCTACGAATTGTCAGAGCATCCCATTGATGTCCACAGCGTCAGCGCCCGCAAGCCACTGTTCCTGGATGAAAGCGCACACGACTGGCAGCAAGTGCGCCTTGGGCGGGCGCTGGGCTGGACTGGGGTCGCATTGAAGACCTGTAAAACTCAGACCGGCGCGCTGCTCAGCGCCTGTTGGGCCAGAGCGCACGGCATGGAACTGATGGTGCAGGATCTGACCAATCCCATGCTGGCGCAGATTCCCCACGTCCGCCTGGCCGCGCACGTCGGCACCATCATGGGAGTGGAAACGAATGCCATGCAGTTCTACCCGGAAGCGTCAACCTGCGAAGCGGCCGTGCATCCTGGCCTCTACCAGCGACGCAACGGCAGGCTCGATCTTTCGACCATACGCGGCAGCGGCTTCGGCTATCGACTGGACGAAATCAAACGCGAACTCCCGCCGATGGATCATTCCGCCGGCACCACCCGGTAACGCTCGCGATGTTTGATGCCACCTTTCGCAGCGGTTCAGCGATCCATTTCCTCGCTTTAGCAGTATGTTCGCTGGGCGTGATCCTCTACGGATGGCTCGCCCGACACCATCGCGATGGACGCTACCCATGGCTTGCGAAAACTCTAGCGGTTGCCTGCATCAGTGCCTGGATCATCAATACGATCACCGCTCTGACTGCGAAACATTTTTCGTGGGAGGAGAGCCTGCCGCTCTACTATTGCAACTGGGCAAATCTGCTCGGTGCCGCCGTGTTACTGACGCGGCATCGCATCGTCGATTCCGTGCTCTACTACTGGGCTTGCGGATTGACGGTCTGGGCATTCGTCACGCCGACTTTGGAATTCGGCCCAGCCAGAATCGGCTTCTGGA
>JAQCER010000250.1 GCA_027618625.1 Verrucomicrobiota bacterium | reverse complement strand
GTTCACCAACTCACTGGTGGAACTTGATGTCGATTTTGGCAAGATGGACATTGGTTACCTGAAAGCAATGGCGGCGCTCAAGCGCCCTGACTTGAAGGAACTAAGACTGGAGTTGGAGATCGCGGATAGCCAAACCGCTGAAGAGAAAGCGAAACGCATACCGATGTTTAGTTTCTTTGACATCGACTACGGACAATCTTTCGCTCAGGGCGAGCGTTCGGCTGACGATTTTGGCGCTCAGATTGGAATGAGCATTCCGCTTATGTCGCTCTTAAAGAACAAAGCCGTAGCCGCGAGTGAAAAAGAAGCGGCAGCGCGTCGGCTGGAAGTAGAAAGATTGACCGCAAAACTCTCCAACGAGGTCGACCGAGCCGTCCGCAGCGTCGGTTATGCAAAGGATTATCTACTCAAAACTCAGGAACATGTCGCCAGAGCTGAAGCGAATTTAAAACAAACGATAGAAAGCATTGAGGCCGAGCCGAAGGACGCCAGTCGATTGCCAGAGGCCAAATTCGATGACCTCGGAGTCGTGATCAAGGCTCGTCAAGACGTCGTCCAGGCATTGAGCGATTACAATCAGGAGGTCAGGGCGCTGGAGAGCGCCATTGGGGGCGATCTTGAATCGGCCTTTGGCAAGCAAGTAAAATGACCACGCTGAGACCAAGCCCGGCGACCCTCCTCCTCCCGCAGACAATGCATCACAGGGACATTGCATCACCAGAGTTTTCGGTACGGCCCGCAGAAAGCGCAAAAAAGGTATTGAAAATGGCCTGATTCCAGTCAGTTTCTCTGGCTCTTATTCTTTACTCCGAATACAAGGCAAATCCCCACAACTACTAGCGAATGACCACTGCTTCCGCCCCGTCCCCATCGGACGCCAGCACCCGCTCATCTTCCGATAAACTTAAGGACGCAGTCATCCGACTCGCCGGAAACTCACAGGATGGCATTCAAACGGTCGGTGGATTCCTTGCTCGCCTGGCAGGACGCACCGCCCAGGAAGTCATGACCTATATGACGATCCCATCGACGATCTCCGGTGGGCCATCCATCTTTCAGGTTCACATCGGATCTGGCGAAGTCCTTTCCCCTGGAGATGATGCCGACTTTCTCGTCGCCTTTTACCAGCACAGCTACAAGGACCACATCAGTTCCCTCCGTGACGGCGGAGTCTGCATTTACGACACCGATGAGGTCGAGCCCGATCTCACGGACAGGCGATTCACCTTCATCGGAATCCCGATCACCACGACTACCATCGAAGCCCTCGGTGGATCCGCCAGGGATCGGGGGAAAAACATGTTCGTTCTGGGACTGCTCACAAGCATCTTCGACCTGAGTCGCGAGAAGCTGACGGCAATCATCGACCGCCAGTTCGGCAAGAAAAATGAAAGCGTATTGCGCAATGCAATGCTCGCCTTTGATGCTGGCTACTCCTACCCCATCAGCGAATCTCTCGGCAGGGACTATGGAATTGCGCCCGGAACCATGGAAGGCGACCACCGTATCGCTACGGATGGCAATCAGATGATGACATGTGGCTTGCTCGCCGCTGGTGTGCGCTATGGTGCAGGCTATCCGATCACACCCTGGTCGCCGATCATGGAATCGTTGCGCTCGGAGCTGCCAAAATACGGTGGACTTTTCGTTCAAGGCGAAGATGAGCTTGCCGCTGTCTCCATTGCATTGGGAATGGCATACTCTGGTCACTTGGCCGTGACTGGAAGCTCAGGCCCGGGCCTTTCGCTCAAAATGGAGGCCCTCAGCTACGCAGTCATGGCTGAGCTGCCACTGATCGTGATCAATGTCCAACGTGGTGGCCCAAGCACCGGACTGCCCACCAGCGTTGAGCAAAGTGATTTGCTGCAGGCGATCTATGGCAGCCACGGTGATGCTCCACGAGTAGTTCTCGCCCCTCAGGATGTGGAAGACTGTTTTTACATCGCATTGGAAGCCGGACGCATCGCCCGCAAGTACAGTGTGCCAGTCATCATTCTCAGTGATCAGGCTATTTCCAGTCGCATCGAGGCGTTTGCCGAGCCAAATCTCGATGAATTTATGGTAGAGGCAGAGCTGGACATCGCTCCCAGAGATGAATCATTCAAACCTTATCCGCTGGACGGACTTACCAGGCACGCTCCTCCAGGAACACCGCTGACTGGTGGCATCTACCCCGTGGTGACCGGTCTCGAGCACGACGAATGGGGGCATCCGACAGCCAACCCAGAGCTGCACCAAAAAATGACCGCCCGCCGCAGGAACAAGCTCATCGCTCTTGCGGAAGAAATTGCCGAGCCCGAAATCTACGGCGATGCTGAAGGCGATTCCCTGTTGGTTGGCTGGGGCTCCACTTACGGCCCGATCCGGGAAGCGGTCGATCGCATGCGGTCGAATGGTGAGAAGGTGGGCGCCATGCAGATCCGCCACCTCAATCCGCTGCCCAATGGGCTCGACAAATCGTTCGCCAGATTCTCGCGGGTGGCAGTCATCGAAATCAATGGCTCTGGCCTCTATGGCTGCGGGCAGCTGGCGACCCTGCTGCGGGCTAGATATTGCGATCCCCGCATTCAGAGCGTGACTAAAACAGACGGCTTGGCCTTCAAAATTCGTGAGATTGTCGCCGGAGTTGAAAATCTGAAGAACAACGCCTGAGTCAACGATTTCCCGTTCATTTTCCAGAAATCTGAGAACCCCATAATCAAGATACCAAAGCCATGTCAACCGCAGCTCCATCTCCTCCTGAGAAACTGACCAAGAAGATGCTAACCGCGGACCACCCTACGTGGTGCCCTGGTTGCGGAGACTTCGCTGTTCTCGCAGCATTCTACAAAGTCCTCGAGAAGCTTCAGATTCCGCACGAGAAGATCGTTACCATTGCTGGCATCGGCTGCTCGTCCCGGTTCCCTTATTTCGTCAACAGCCATGGCTTGCATTATATCCATGGTCGCGCGCTGCCGCTGGCCACAGGGATCAGCCTGTCCCGTCCTGACGTTCATGTGTTCGCGTTCGGCGGCGACGGAGATGGCTTTTCGATCGGTGGAAACCACCTCGATCACTGCGCACGCAAGAACGTCAATTTGACTTACGTCATCATGGACAACTCCGTCTATGGCCTGACAAAGATGCAGACATCGCCGACATCACCGATTGGCTACAAGTCCAAGACCGACCCGACAGGAGCCATCGATCAGCCGGTGAACCCCATGCGAAAGCTGGTCGCAAGTGGTGCAAGTTTCGTGGCGAGGACACACGCGTCGCAGGTGAAGCACATGATGGAAATGTTCGAAAGGGCAATCAAACATCCAGGCTTTTCCGTAGTCGAAGTCCTCTCTGAGTGCGTCATTTTCTACCCCGGAGCATTCGACAACAGTATTCCACGCAAAGGTGGTGAGTTCGAAGTGATCGACGAACGCAAATGGGACGAAACGTCCGAAGACGAGTCTCGACACGACGTTACCGATTTCTCCGCGGCCATGAGGCTTTCGGAAGAAGCGTCTCCGGGCAAATTCGGCACCTACTACGAAGTAGATCGACCAAGCAAAAACGTTTTGGAGCAAAAATGGATTGATGATTCGAAAGCAAAGCTTGGCGGAGCATCTGACAAAGAAGTGCTTCAGGCCCGCTTCAATCAGATGAAGTAACGCACACAAGGATCCGTCAGAATCTGATAGATCTTGTTGCTGTGATAATCGTTGCGACGGGCTGAACCGCCCGGTCGAACAAGCCTGGGAATTTCTTGATGTTCATCTCATCGCTCTGAACACACATCCATTTGCCACTCGGTCACGTAGCCAGAGACTGTGACCCATTCATCCAAGCACATCTTAATTGTAGGTGGTGCGTCAGGCATCGGTCGTCAGGTGACGGCACGCCTTTCGAACTCTGGCTACGCCCTTACCGTGACGGCTCGATCCTATGGAAGCACAGCGCCGGGATGCCCGGGCATCGCGCTTCAGCAGTTCGATGTCACCAATCCTGCGCACATGCTCGAATTGCCAGAGGCGCTCGATGCCGTCATCTACATGCCGGGGACGATTACCCTGAAGCCATTTCATCGATTGACTCGGGAAGACTTCGATCGCGAAATGGAAGTGAACTTCTTCGGCGCGGTTCGTGTGCTCCAACAAGCACTTCCCGCACTGAAGCGGACATCATCCAAGTGCGCATCGATCGTGCTCTTCAGCAGTGTCGCCGCCACCACAGGCATGCCGTTTCACGCGAGCATTGCTGCAGCAAAAGCGGCAATCGAAGGCCTGGGTCGGTCGCTCGCGGCGGAGCTGGCTCCAAATATTCGAGTCAACGTCGTCGCCCCCTCCCTTACTGACACGCCATTGGCGGCATCATTGCTTTCTGATGAAAAACGAGCAGAGGCGGCCGCGAAACGTCACCCGCTCAATCGAATCGGTGATCCCGGAGAGATCGCTGAACTGGTGGAGTTCCTGGTCAGCGATGCCTCGCGCTTCATGACGGGCCAGGTGATCGGGATCGATGGTGGCATTTCCTCCGTAAGGCAGTTCTAACGTAAGCGGCTTCTTGTCGAAGTGAATCTCGCCGGATGATCGGCGTCGACTCCATCAGCGTCGACACCAATGAATCATTCAACCCATTAAATATGAATGCCTTATGATTTTTTCTCAAGAAATGGGATAGAAACATCACCATCCAGTGATTTCCAACCCGAGGTCATCCGAGGTCATCCGAGGTATTCGACTGCGTGTGGCTAACATTTGTCCGCTGGCAGCTGCAGCGTCCCCATCCCATCAGATGCTGAGGTCGAATTCTTTTCATTTCCCTATTAATTGAATTAAACTATTTTTACCATATTTACCAGATGAACTAGTTTCATTACCTCCAGGTATCGCTTAGCGTCAGTGCCACCCTCATGAAAATCGCCATCACCACCACCATGATCCAACGGGGAAAATCCGGGGTGGCGCAGTATGTTTTTGCGTTGGCGCAGGCGCTTCAGAACTTCACTCACAAGCACACCTTTTCACTGCTTGTGCTGGAAGACGATCTGCCTCTCTTCGACTTTGTCGGAGACTCCATGGAGCTGGTTCCAGTCAGCGAAAAGTGGCGGCCTGCGATCCGGAATGTCCTCTGGCACCAGCTCGTCCTGCCGGGCTGGCTGCGCAAGAATGCGATCGATGTGGTTCATGTTCCAAGCTACCGGAGAATGATCCGCTTTGCTCCGTGTGCAAAGGTCGCCACGATCCATGACCTCGCACCGTTCCAGGTTGCCAACAAGTACGACCCGGCCCGCATGTTCTATGGTCGAGTGGTCGTCAAGCATCTCGCCAGACATCAGCAGGGCATCGTCGCAGTGAGTTCAAACACAGCCGAAGACATTGCCCGGTTCTTCAAGATTCCCCGCAAACGCATAGAAGTCATTCTTAACGGAGTGGACCAGCATCGGTTCCGCCCTCCATCAAATGGTGACGCCGTGCCTGATGCAGGATCGCGCTGGAATCTCCCGCGGCCGTTTTTCCTCTACGTTTCCCGGCTCGAGCATCCAGGGAAGAATCACGTCCGACTGATCGAGGCATTCAACGCGTTCAAGCGGTCGACAGGATCGGACTGGCAACTCGCGCTCGGCGGCAGCGACTGGCACGGCGCTGAACGTATCCATGCAGCCATTCAGGCATCTCCCTTCTCTGACGACATTCGTCCAATGGGATTCGTACCGGGTTCAGATCTTCCGGACCTCTATCGCTCGGCGGTCGCACTGGTGTACCCATCCCTTTTCGAAGGGTTTGGCCTGCCGCCCGTAGAAGCAATAGCATGCGGCTGCCCGGTAGTCAGCAGTCCCAGCGGATCCCTCGATGAAGTGATCGGCAATGCCGCGCTCCGAATTGACCCAACCAACGTCGATTCGATTACCGATGCCCTCGTCAGGGTCGCTTCGGATGACACTCTCCGAGCACAGCTTCGCCAGCAGGGATTCGTCAACGCGAAGCGTTTCGACTGGAACGACAATGCACGACGAATGCTCGCTGTTT
>JAQCER010000249.1 GCA_027618625.1 Verrucomicrobiota bacterium | reverse complement strand
ATGGCGCACCATAGGAACCGCCTCTGCCTATAGCAAAGAAGATTTTCGCTCAGTTTTCGACCTGCCCAGAATGCGAGGCCAGAACGAACGAGCTGCCGGTGCCGCGGAACACGACTGCCTCGTAATTCAGCAAGTTAAAGTCATTGCCCGTCCCCGCACCGCCGGCGACCCAGCTGGCTCCCTCTCCCAATCATCATGGGGCTACGTCTAAATTCTGTTCCCGAATCGCGCGTCGGGATGGGATGTCTTGCCTTCCCGTAGGGTTATCTCTTAGGTTGGGTGTAAGAGATTACCTGAATTTGCATAATTCCGCGCTTTTTCCATATGGGAATGCTTTCGCAACCGTTTCCTGATACATATGAAGCAGACACTATTTTTCAATGGGGCGGCAGCACGGTCGTTACTACTCTGCGCGTCGATCACTGCGATCAGTCAATCATCGGGTCAGGACGGCGTTATCGGGGGCGGTATCACTGCTCAAAATCTTGCGCAGCGTGCGATGATCCTCGTTCGCGATCAGATCACCGAGGCGACCGGAAGGGAATCCGGCACCACTTGGGCAACACAGCCAGGTGCTGTGTCGGTATTTTCCTCCACTGGTCGTCCAAGGTCGCTTTACAAGCTCTACTCTGCGCCGCAGATGGTGGCTTCGAGCGTCGAGGAGTTGTCGGGTGACGTGCCAGGGGACTGGGATGTGCAGCCTGGACGTAATGTGGACCTGAACGCGCCGGTGGCTGGCGGGGGAGGGGGTGGCCTCTATTTCCCGAT
This sequence comes from Verrucomicrobiota bacterium, assembly GCA_027618625.1. GTDB lineage: Bacteria > Verrucomicrobiota > Verrucomicrobiia > Verrucomicrobiales > DEV007 > JAGROY01. Next base: position 5,241 of record JAQCER010000249.1, on the reverse strand, counting down.
CGCTGATCCGCGCGCGGATGCGGAAGGGTTCTCCTATGAAGCCGCAGTATCGGGAGTGGTGCCTGGGCGGCGTGATGACGCCCGGTTGCCGATGCCGGTCACGTGGCTCTACGTGCTCGCGGATGGCAACGAGGGCTACCTTGATCGGAACAACCGCTTTGTTGGAAGTGTTACACCCACCGAAGACAATCCGATCGTCGGCCGCTACGGATTCTGGACTGACGACAATACTTCGCGGATCAATGTGAACACCGCCTCGGAAGGTGTGTACTGGGATACCCCGCGTGTGAACACCGAGGAAGACCGTGCCTATGGCCGGTTTCAACCCGCTCTTGGAGAATACCAGCGATATCCGGGGCATCCGGCAAAAGTGTCGATGAGTTCGGTGTTGTTTCCTGATCGACGTTATCGCCTGCCCGGTACAGCGAGCCAGCTGGGCCTGCTCTCGCTCGATGAAACGAAGGCGATCTGGAAGGCGGCGCGCGGTATCAGCGATGGCGGTTCTGAAGGCGGCACCAAGGTGATCGATATCGAAATCACGACCAGCATCGCTCCGGCCCCAGAGGCGATCATGCCGTACCGCGATGCGATGCAGGTGGCGGCGGGCCTTCCGACTGAAGCCGCAGAGAGGGTGGCGAAGGGACGGTTTTTCCTGACAACCGAGAGCCGCTCTGCCGACGCTAATCTGCACGGTTACCCGCGCCTGTCGACTTGGCCCATCTCAGACACTTCGCGGCCGTCAAACGTAAGCAACCGATCTCCATTTGATCACGCTATCGCCGCCGTCAGCACCATCGACAACAGCCAGTATTTCGTGCAGCGTGAGGATGCCTACAGCAGGCACCATGAGTTCTATGGCAGTTCCGCGGGAAGGAACGCGTCTGTTTATGATTACCTTCAGGCGATGACCGATGCACCGGTTCCCGGCTTCGGCAGCAGCTTCGGGGCGAAGTATGGAGCAGGCCGTTTTGATGATCGCGATCAGATTCTGGCGCAGTCGCTTGGCTACATCCGCGGAACCAATCTTTTCGACGGTTCCAATCGGCGTTGGCATTACACTGTCGGAGGGAATGGTAAAAACGCGGACCGTGTGACCGGACACGGTCAGATTAACCCTTTCTGCCTCTGTGGGGGTTCGGCAGATCACGATCATCGCTGGTACAACGAGCGGCTGCAGCCCTCACTGGGGATGGGACGCATGATCGGTCTCAGCGAAATTGCCGTCATGCTGGTGGTGCGGGCGGAGACGAAGCTTCCCGATGAAGATGGTAACGTCGCCTTTTTGGGTGACTTGGAAGACCTCGCAAAGTTTGACCTTTGGGATGCTGCCACCAATCAGCCATTGCCAGGCAAGAAATTGGTGCAGATGGGAATCCTGGTTGAGGCATTTGCTCCTGCCCATGGCTTTACCTACCTGCAGCCGCTGAACGGCATCTCAATCGGAAGTGGTGATGGCAACGCCGATTTCGATCTTCCGCAGACGTTCACCTTGAATGGCAAAACGCTAAAGCGAGGCAGAGTAAACGACAAAGAGTATCCGTGGGCGACTAAGACATCGGTGCGGCGTCCGAAGGACTGGATTGCCTGGGGTGGCTATGGCGGCGTCCGGCTGTTCGAGCGAATGATTACTTTCGAACCGGTGGTTGTCGCTGCGGATTCGGAGGGCATTGAGTTTGGAGGAGCGACTCAGAACGATACTCCTAAATGACAACGCGTTTGACTACACAAGCTCAGGCCCGGATGGCGGCAATTTGATCCAATCCTATCGGCTGGCGTTCCCTCGGGTCACCCTGCCTGTCCCGGAATGGTGGGCTGGCCCCGATGGACAGGGAACGTCTGCATGGTATAGTTTTGAGGATCGGATGGGTTCAGCGATTGGGGACGGCATCGAAAATCTCTACAGTCCGACCCACGACGTGATTCAATCTCTGGTTCCCCGGCACGGTGACTATCGGTTGATTAATGGGCGGCGCGTCAGTGGACCGGAGACGTTTATTCCGCATCCTGATTATGGCAGAGAACGCATGGCCCACAGCCTTGTCGACAGTGACGGTCCGTTGCCGGGTGCCACCTTTGGCCGGGAGTTGATCCCTGGCGCTGGCTACGCCTCTGCAGTTTTCCCCGATTTTCCATTCGCGCCGGACTCTGAAGAGTTTCAGGATTCTCACGACGTGCTCGAACGCGGCCCAATTGACCCGGCGATCACGGGCGATTGGGATTCCGGGGTGGGCCCCGCGCCTGATGGGGCCTACAACAATAAAGGTGATGATGGTGACACGCGTGGGCTCGATGATGTCGAAACACCCTACTTCGATTCTCTCGATCAATCGTTGAATCGCACTGCAGCAAACGCCATTCCCCATCGCATGGCGCTGCCGGGGCTCATGGGATCGCTCTCCACTGGAATGCGATCCGACATCCCATGGCAGACCTTGCTGTTCCGTCCCGATCCTTCAGGCGCTCACTACGGGGCCACTGGTTTGCCTGATCACTTGTGGCTGGATTTGTTCCGCCTGCCAGTTGTCGGTCCATCGCAGAACAGCGATGCGTTCTCGACTGACGGCAAGGTGAACTTGAACTACCGCATCCTGCCGTTTACCTACATTCACCGCAGCACCGCGCTGCACGCGGCGTTGAAGTCGGAGAAAGTCCTGGCAATCCCCACCAATGCCGGGGGCATCTACAAGACACAGATTACCTCATCAAAGTGGCGCTGCCATATTGATGCAGCGGAAACATTGAAGCAGTGGGAAATGAAATTCGACCAAGGCGAGTTGTTCCGCACGGCCAGCGAAATCTGCGAGCAGTATCTTGTTCCCGAAGGTGTTTCGTTCAGCACTGAAAACCTCGAACGTTTCTGGAAGGAACACGCACTTACCGGCGACAATGTCAGGGAGCGTCCATACGCCAACCTGCATGCGATGCTAACGACAAAGTCGAATTCGTTCGAGGTGCACGTGGTGGCCCAGACGATCACGAAATCATCGGAAATCGCGACGGATCTTTTTGATCCTGCGCTCGATCAGGTGACCGGAGAATGGCGGGGCACCGGATATGTTCAGCGTTCCCTTGATCCAGAAGCTGAAGGCGTCATCGACTACGTGCGCGAGTTCTCGCGGGGCCGACGGCCGCTAAGCTCAGCTGACCAATTGCATGCAGTCACGGCAACGCTGAAGCCGGCCGGAGATGCTCCGTTCGAGATTACGGACATCGAATACGATAACGCCACGGGTCAGGTCACGCTGACATGGAATTCCGACCCAGGTGAGTTTTACGGTGTCGAAATCAGCAAAGACAGTGAACTCGCGGTTTGGACCAGAATCGACAAGCCATCCAGTCAGTCTAAAAATCCCTTTCATCGGGGACTACGGGCGCAGGGATATCAGACCCGATTTACGCAAAGTGCGTTGAAGTCGCCTGCTGCGATACGAGTGCGCCGACAATGACTTGAGCCGACAAAGATAGATAGATTCTCGTCTCAGGGCTTACCTCAGCTCTGGCTTCGTCGGCAGGCTTGCCAGGGCATCCTCGCGGATGGTTAGATGCAGTACGCGCTTCCACAGGTGCGGGCAGAAGAGATGGATCGTACCATTGTCGATTGCAGCGTCGAGATAGGAGACCTGGTTCGGTCGGCCTTCGTCCATGCGTTTCATCTCCGGAGCCTGCCAGCCGTTTGGGCGCTTGTCAGGTATCAGCGTCCACGTTTCCCCCTTATCTTCGCTGCGCAGGAGATACTGCTGGGTTTCGAGCGGTTGCTTCGACCAATGGGCTGCGTGCGATCCGAGAATCCACGCGCCACTTCCAGTCTCGCACATGTGGGTTACCGACATCCCGAGAAATCCCGGATCGTTGGCCGGCTTGATCAAGGTAGCCTCGCTCCAGGTGTGGCCATCGTCGTCCGACCAACGGTAACCGATTGGTGCGTTCTCGAACTTGCCCTCCTCTCGGCTGTATTCGCTTGGAATCGGCTGCGTGCCGAAGGCATAGATGCGCTCGGTACCACGGGGAATGAGCGGGATGAAGCCGTGCTGGCTGTAGTCGATCTTGAACGCAATGTCAGGGCCGATCCAGTTCTCGCCGTTGTCGTGTGATCGATAGGCCAGCAGGTCGTTCACCTTGCCCTCACCCGCAGCGTAGTGATTGCCTTCGGGAAACATTAACAGAAGGTCGCCCTTTGGAGTGCGAACGGCGCGCGTTTCGAAAAGACCGCAGACGCCCTCTCGGGCCATGTGGACGACCTGGCCAGTCAGGGCTTCGTGCCTGATCAGTCCGAGCTGCGGGTCTGCCACCAGGCCTTGTGGTGGGGATGCCGTGGCAATCGCGAGGGGATCCGTTACGCCAAGTTTGACGGTCTCCATTAGAGTTTCCGCTGGTCGCGCAACGCGGAAGCCGACGCTGAAGTAGTGCATCCCGGGATTGCAGTAGAAATGTCCTGCTGATTGCTTGTTGTTGCCGAGGAACCATGCGCCGGAGCGGACGGCGCGGTGCAGTTGCCCTACCGGCGATTCCGTCCATTCCCAGGTTTTGTCGGCGAATCCCGTCATGCCCCAGGGGCTAGGTAAGTCGGGTGCAGGTTTGTCGAGAATCGGACGATTCGTTTCATTCGGCGCAAAATGGCGATAAGTGCCGTCCGGCAGGAAGTAGGCGGCCTTATACCATTCGTCTTCGCTCGGGAGAAAGCAGCGCGCCCGATTGTGCCTGGTAGCAACATTCCTGCCATCGATGGAGTAGGCGCCGTCTTCAGTCGTGGCAGGAGATGATGTGCCCGTCGGCCGGCCATTATGCTGCCAGTTGCAGTAGCGCACGGCATCGTGCCAGGAAACCTGCGTTACGGGTGACGAAGCATTCGCCTCATTGACTCGATAAACCAGTATTCCGCCCTTCTGCTCCAGAATGATCGCATCCGCCATGGCGGGATCATACAGGCCATGGGGATCGCCCTTAGACGCTATGGCCTGAAGAAACTGCTGGTAGTCCCGATTCGAGACCTGATTCACGGCGATCTGAAAGCTGTGGCCGACCGCGCCGAAACGGCCTTGACCGTGAAGTTCGCGATCCGCTTCGTTGCCGGGGTTGCCGATTGTCACGAAATTACCTTGCCCAGCCTGGCCGGGCTCGGCAGCGGGACTTTCGACGCGATTTGGCCCCTTCGCGCTGTCGTGCCCTTCGGGGAGGGCAAACGGCGTGCGCCAGAATTCGCCGCGATCTTCCGGCCCTTTTCCGAAGAACTGCCACTCGGCA
>JAQCER010000248.1 GCA_027618625.1 Verrucomicrobiota bacterium | reverse complement strand
CTACTGCGACCGTTTCCATTGAGAAGAGACTCGGCAGATCCCCGGCATCCGTTGAGAAAAAGATGCGGCCGTTGCCACGTTTGGCGATGTCTTCCAGCAATTTCGCATCTGGATCGGACTTATTACCCAGGGCAATGACACTAACAGAGCCGCCATCGGCAACAATTTCACGGATGAGTTCCTTGTATTGGTGCGGTTGCTCGGAATCCGCAGCATCCGAGAACAGGATGATGTGCCGCTGCCCGATGGTTGATCGCTTCAATTCCTTCCATCCGGCGTCAAGGCCATTGTAGACGTAGATCCCGCCGCCCGTGCTTTCGATTTTTCGTACCCTGCCGATGATTTCCCTGCGATTCGGCCCGACTTTCTGCAAGGGAACGATGGCATGGGCCTCACTGTCCACGGCAAAAACGCACACCGCATCCTGTGCCCCCATCAGCTCCACCGCCCGTGCGGCACCTTCGTCCGCCAGATCCATTTTCGATCGTCCCCCAGCCACGGTCATTGCCATACTTCCAGAACGATCCATCACGATGGCCATGGCGACGACCAGCTTGAGATGCTCCACCTTCAAGTCCATCGACACCGGAAGAATGGCGTCGACAGGTGACTCAAAGTATCCGCCCGCGCCAAACGAATGCGCGCCGCCAATCATGAGAAATCCTCCACCCTGCTGGCGCACAAAAAAATCGATACCTGTCAGGAACTCGCGCGGGATCTCGAATGCTGGAACATTGTTCAGGACGACCGCGCGACATCCTGCGAGCTTCCCGATGTTGAGTTCCTCGGGCTGCGTGACGACATCGACATCGAACCCCTGCACCTGCAATGCACGGGCAACGGGGTCATCAAGATACTTGGTAACAATCAGCACGCGAGGCCCCCCCTGCACTTCCACCCAGGCCGTGCGGCGGTTGTTGCCGATGTGGGCGTCTCTTCCGGGTGTGATGACGACCTCATATTGATACGCACCGGTGCTGCCAATGCGATCACTGAACCGCAAGGATCCACGACCATCGACCACCTCTACCGATGCCTCACCAATGCGCTGGCCATTTCTCAAAACTTGCACAGGCACTGCTCCGTCAGCCGTGCCCTCTATGCTGATCTCCAGAGCAAAGGGTTCCGCCGCCTGGGATCGCGCGGGTGCGAGTAAGGCCGTTACTCGCATGTCCTCGTCATCCGCTGCCTGCAACAGGCGATAGTCAATTGCCACACCTGCCTCCAGCAGCTTCTCGCCAAAGCCGGGCGGAAATGGTTCTGTGCTGAAGCCGTCCGTAAAGACGACGATGCGCGACGGTTTGTCGCGGTCAGTCTGGACCAACGTGTTGTCAATTGCCAGTGCGGTCCGTGTAAGTTCGCGCCCGCCGGAATACACCAACGTCTCCTGACCATGACGGCGCATGACATCAGCAGCGTAATCAACCATGTGCAACTGATCATTCGCGCTGCGTCTCGACTGCTCAAGCAACTTCGTCCATTCGCCGACATTCTTCGCGAGCAGCGTTCCTGCAGACGCCGATTGATCGAGCAGCACCCAGAGGTCCAGGCCTTCCTGCTTTGACCTCCAGCGCGGATTCATGAGGATAGTCACCACAAGTAGCAGCGCCAGCAACCGCAGCGGCAACCACAAGCGCAGTTGCTTCCAATACCAGCCGGCGAACGCCAGCACTGGCAGAAGCACGATCCATTGTGGCGACTCGAATGTCATGGAACACGATGCATGAGCAATGGTGATTTACGCGAGATCATTACCGCGATTCAACCCACTTGTCCGAAGAATGTCCACCGTTAGACTCGACGCCCCGACCTGAAGCTACAATTTTCAGCAAATCGCTCGACAAACAGGAGGTGCACGGTATTCTTTGGACACCTGATCCACATTGGCAATGGAGACACGTCTTACTGACAGGCTATTATCGTCCACTCTCGGCTTGCTACGACTTAGTAGCCGGGAGCTGGCTTTGCTTTGATCGCGCACGTTCGCGCCCCATCGAGTCGTTCCCGGCATTTCCTGGCATCCGCCACTTTCCCAGCCGCATGATGATGCTGCTGCCGCTGCACCGCAAATTTGCGCAGTCGTACATTTCTCCAAACCGCCACTTGTTGGCACCACTATTTTCTATAGTCTCCACTTTCTTTCTCGATTTATGAAACCCGACCACATTCGGAAATACGTTCCCTTTCACACCATCGATCTGCCCAATCGCCAGTGGCCAGACCGCACCATCACCAAGGCCCCGATCTGGTGCAGCGTCGACCTGCGCGACGGCAACCAGGCGCTTCCGGTGCCGATGAGTGTGGAAGAGAAGCTGGAAATGTTTCACCTGTTGGTGCGCACGGGCTTCAAGCAGATCGAGGTCGGATTTCCATCCGCTTCCGATACGGAATTCGCATTTCTCCGCCGGTTGATTGATGAGAATCACATCCCTGACGACGTTCAGGTGCAGGTGCTGGTGCAGGCCCGCGAGCATTTGATCCGCCGCACTTTCGAGAGCTTGCAGGGTGCGCACAGAGCGATCGTTCACCTTTACAATTCGACTTCACCGCTGCAGCGACGCGTCACATTCGGCAATGCGAGCAAGGACTCGATCAAGCAGATCGCAGTGGATGGCACGAAGCTCGTGAAAGAGTTGGCGCTGACGCTGCCCGACACTGAGATCGCGTTCCAGTATTCGCCAGAGAGCTTTTCGGACACGGAGGTCGACTACTCATTAGAAGTCTGCGAGGCCGTGATGGCCGTTTGGGATCCCACCGTCACCAAGCCGATGATTCTGAATCTACCGGTCACCGTCGAGTGGACAACCCCTAACATTCACGCCGATCAGATCGAGTGGTTTTGCACGCACATGAAAGAGCGTGACAAAGCGATCATCAGCCTCCACACGCACAACGACCGAGGAACCGGCGTGGCCTGCACAGAGCTGGGATTGCTTGCCGGTGCTGACCGAGTGGAAGGCACATTGTTTGGAAATGGCGAGCGCACGGGGAATCTCGATATCGTTACCGTTGCGCTGAACATGAACAGCCACGGCATCGAAACCGGACTCGATTTCTCTGACATTGCGACCATCCGTGAAGTTTATGAACGAACCACGCGCATGACCGTCCCCGAGCGGCACCCTTACGTGGGCGAACTCGTGTTCACTGCGTTCTCGGGCAGTCATCAGGACGCAATCAAGAAGGGCTTGGACCTGCGCAAGGAAGGTGATTCTGATGAGCTCTGGGGCGTACCCTATTTGACCATCGATCCCCGTGATATTGGCCGTACCTATGAGGCCATCATTCGCATCAACAGCCAAAGCGGCAAGGGCGGCGTCGCCTACATCCTCGATCGCGAGCACGGCCTGGAATTGCCGAAAACGATGCATCCGGAAGTGGGCATCGCCATCAACAATCTGGCCGATGCACAGGGCAAGGAATTGGCCGCAGATGAAATCCGGGACGCCTTTTACCAAGCGTTCGTGAATCAGGAATCGCCATTTAGCCTTGATGACTATGAGTTGGTGCACCGCAAGGATCAGAAGGGTCGCGTCACCTGTCACGCAACCGTCAACTTTAACGGCGATTCCTTCGAAATCGTCGGTGAAGGCAATGGCCCGATCAATGCGTTTGTAACCGCCATGGATAGCCAGGGCTGGAAAAATTTCCGCCTGATCGACTACCGGTCCCACGCCATCGGTGTGGGCTCCGCAACGGATTCCGCTGCCTACGTGCAGATTCAAAGTGAATCCGACGACAAGCTCTACTGGGGCTGCGGTGTCGATCCATCGATCGAGATGGCTGGACTGCGGGCTCTGGTTTCCGCATACAATCGACTGGTGAGGAGCGGTGGGGACACAAATTAATGTCCTATCTGAGGGTTGTGTCCCAACGCCTCCCGACTTAGTATGAACACATGAAAGTAGCGGAGTCCGCGCCCAACCCAGTTTCATGGACCAATATGAGCAACGGAGTCGAAAAAGTCCGGCAGCGACTGCTTAAGGCTACCGGAACACTGGCGGCAGCCGGTATCGACTATGCCGTCATCGGCGGGAATGCGGTAGCAGCGTGGGTCTCGAGGGTCGATGATTCGGTCGTTCGCAACACGCGCGACGTAGACCTACTGGTGCGCCGCGAAGACATGCCGCGGATCATTGCTGCGATGGAGGCAGCAGGATTCAAGCACCGAACCGTATCGATCCTTGGTGGGAAAGGAAGGATCGAAATGTTTCTCGACGGCCCTGGTGCAAAAGCACGCGATGCTGTTCACCTGATTTTTGCCTGCGAGAAGGTCAGCCCTGATTCTCTGGAGGCATCCCCACCGGTCGATGCCATCGATGCACAAACCGAAGAATTCCGACTCCTCGATCTTGCCGCACTCGTGACGATGAAGCTGACTTCTTACCGCCGCAAAGATCAAGTACATCTTCTGGACATGATCGAAATCGGCCAACTGGACGCCAGCTGGCTCGACCGCGTTCCGCGCGCTCTCCGTGACCGGCTACAGGCACTGCTCGACGATCCGGACGGTTGAACTGCGTGGGCTTGGGCACCTACATCAGCCCGCGAATCGGCTGGTATTGCGTCACGATCTGGGAAACGTCCCGTTGCAGGTCTGGCATTAACCGGACTTCGCCGACGTCGAACAGGGTGTGCATGATGGTGCCGATCAGGTTCTGCATGGTCACTGGATCGGATTCTGGCTCGCCGGCATCGCGGGTCGAGGAGCCGATAACTTGCCCCATTTGCAGCCCACCACCGGACAACATGAGTGGTGCCAGTTTCCCCCAGTGGTCACGACCACCGTTGGCATTGATCCTGGGGCTGCGGCCCATTTCGCCGCAACAGACGAGCAGGATCTTGTCCTGCAGACCGCGCTCGTGGACGTCCTGAATGAAAGTCGAAATGGCGTGATCGAAGGGGGCACCGACGTACTGCATTCCCTCCTTCATGGTGGCATTGTTCACATCTGCATGCATGTCCCAGACAAAGTTCGTCGTCACGGTCACGAATCTGCTGCCGCGCTCGCAGAGTCGGCGCGCCATCAGCATGAGCTTGCCCAACGACTGACCGTGATCGCGGTAGTTGTTGTGATTGTTCCACACTTTGCGGATGGAATCCGGCGGGATCAGCGGGCCGGTATCATATCTGGCGATCGTGCGCGGGTCTTCCTTAGACAAGTCGAAAGCATCGGCGATGCCGCCGGTCAGCGTATCAAATGCCTGCTGATGAAACTGCGAAAGTCCACCTCCGTTGGTGGCGCCGAGCGCCTGCTTCACATCGTCGAGTTGCCCGAGCAACGAGCGCCGATCATCGAGACGGCGGCGATCCATCCGAAGTTCCATGTCCTGCTGAAGCGAACCACCAGCACCCGGTTCGAACGGCGCGAAAGCCCTGCCGAGGCCACCAGTGGAATTGAAGCTGCCAAAATCCGTGGGCAATGCCTGTGCGGTCGGATCAATGGCGCGCGGATAGAGTCCAACATTCGTTGGCATCCCGGTTTCTCGCTGCGTGACACCCGCGACCTTCGAGTAGATCGAACCGAGATTCGCCTTCAAAGAATCATTCCCGACGATTGGCTTGATGTCGTGATTGCCATCGCCGGTGACGAACGAACGGATGACCGCCATGCGATGCGCCTCGCGAGCGAGCTTCGTAAAAGTCCCACCAAAGGTGATTCCGGGCAGGGTTGTTTTCACTTCGCCCGTGGCGCTACGCACTTCCATCGGCGCGTCCATTTTCGGATCGAAAGTCTCCGTCTGCGCCGGGCCGCCATGCATGAACACGAACACCACCGACTTGTCCCTGAAAGCGTTCCCAGCAGCCTTCGCCTGCAACAATCCGGGCAACGACCAGCCACCCAGGCCCATCGAGCCAACTTTAAGAAAGCCCCGGCGATTGAATCCGCCGCTCTTGTCAGAAAACGTGAACACGCGAGAAACCTACGATGGAGAGTCGGCTCTGTCCAGTGTTTGGACTGGCAATCGAACCAGCCAGGAGGGTTTCCGCTTGTTTTTCTGTAAGTATCTGACAGTGAGTATGGAAAGATATATTACTGAACAATA
>JAQCER010000247.1 GCA_027618625.1 Verrucomicrobiota bacterium | reverse complement strand
AGCGAAGTGCCGATTCACCCGAAGTGGTGGTGGCCGAATCTTTCGTCGTCGGGTGCTCGCTGCACCCGGCAATCAACCAGAGAATCGTCAAAAGGGTGGCGCACCTGGCGCGCCTGCTCCATTCATTCGCTCGAGGAAAAAAGTTCAGTAGCATTGGGACGGTTCAATTGAAGAATTTCCATCCCGTGGCGATTTGGGGTGAGCACTGGAATGGCAAAAGGACCATGCCAATGTGCGCAGGGCGGGCATGGAGGTCAAGCCGCCAAGCTGTAGCGCCTCGAGATATTGGGAAGACAAAATGAGGTGCGCCATCCTACTCAGTGATGATCACCCGGCGATTGTCGCGGAGGCTGCGGAGGGTGCCGTAGATGTCCATGCGCGGGTTTCCAGTTTCGTCGAACAGCAATTTACTGTCAGTCGGCTTCTGATCGCCGACAGATTGCATCCAGATGCTCATGATCTCGGTCATGATTCGATCATACTGGCCGTGCGGCTTCATGTGGTCGAACTCAACCGAAGAAAAAGCTGGTATGGAACGGAGTGAGCGATGCGCAATGTAGCGGACTGCATCGTAGTCGTCGAACATGAGATCTGTCAGGAAAAAAGGCATCCAGTGAGTGGCAGAAGCTTGTTGCGCTTCCTGCCAGCCCAGGCTCCATGCCATCAATGCGCGCTGTCCGGCGTCGCCCTTCAACATCCATAGGATCGAGGCTGCCACCGTGCTTTGATCCTGAGTCAGTGCGGGCACTTCCTGCCCATAAAACTCGTTTAGCTTTTGTGCTGACCACTCCAATGTTTGATCGAGGTGACACTGGTTGCAGGCGTTCGGTCGTCCAGTCGCAAGGCTCTCCGCCACGGATGGGCTAGTGATCGTGTGGCTGCGTACAGCCTTCAGCAAACCGTAGGAGGTATGGGGCATATGGCAATTGTAACAGTTGCTGCCAGACGAGTCCGGTGGGTGATGGGTATGCTGCACCAGATTTTCGCGATAACTGTCGTGGCACTGGAAGCACGCGGCATTGCCGTCGAGTCCTTTGCCGAGCTGGTCGTTGGCCCATGTTTTGTCGGCGACCGTGGTGGATGCATGCATGTCGTGGCAGGAGGTGCAGGTCATACGCTTTGAATCATCTTTGTCGTGATTGAAGCAGGGTGAGCCGATGAGTCCGTTGTACTCGCGACCCGTGACTCGAATCTGCCCATCTGGCCAGAAGCTGTCTTCCGCTTTCACCTGCTCCTGGAGATGCACGTCGCCCTCGCCCTGAATGTAGTGGCGCGTGTCATCGAGATCATCTCCGGGGCGAAAGTGGTGGCCGATGTTGGCCCAGTCGGAGCCCGCGAATTTTTTCATCACCCATGCACCATGACATTGGCCACAGATCTGCGCGGAACGCTTTGCCGAGAGATTGGCAGGATGGACGATGAAGAGGTCGGAAGAAAGTGGGCTCGGACTAAGCGGCTGCGGAGCGTTTTCCCTCGCTCTCATTTCTACGATGTGCTGTTCGCCTGGCCCGTGGCACGCTTCGCATGAGATGCCAAACTCAGCCACTCGCGTGTCGATACCTTCAGGAGCATGAAGTCGCGGCTGGGAGCCCGTGGCATGGCACTGGTTGCAGCCATTGTTCCAGTCGCCCTTCCGCACTGCCAATCCAGGTTCGGTTGGGCGGAGGAAAGCGGAATGCTCGGGCATCCAACGTTCCGCTTCGAACACGTAGACCATGGGAACCATACCCAGCTCGCGCCCGTTCCCTGTGGAATACCAATACTTTTGCATCGAGTGGCTGCCGGTCATCATTACGAGTTCATGGTCAAACTTGCGATTGCTCTGGGTGCCCTCTATGTGAAACCAGAACTTTCCGTCCCTGTTTTCGGGTCGAAATTTCCATCCATAGAATTCCATTTCTGCGCCATCGAACCGACCGGCGACTGTCTCTGGCGTGACCACCTGTGTCATGGTGCGGTGCCATGAAGTGGCCCATGCGTTGTGCTCGTCCCTGTGGCAGTCCCGACATGCGGTTGACGAGACATAGCCGCGCTCCAGTGTCTCCAGCGGGCGATTCGAGACTTCCGTAGCGGGCGCGGCAGCGTCATAGCCGCCACTCTGCTGTGATGCCGATTTTTCCTGCTGGCATCCGAGGATTCCCAGGACGATGACGGAACAACCGTAGACCGCTGCGACGATTGAGATGACCTTTGTTCGGCCGCGGCGTTCTGATCTTGAGGTCGTTCCAACCATCGTAAGATTGTCAGTTGTCGTGTGCTCGGTTCAGAAAATCATGGCGCCTCATGCGCTTTGCTTCGGTAATCCTCAATCTGTTTCTCGATCTCAGGCGTTCTATCGGTTGCCTGGGACAGAAGTTCGGCGGCTTGGGCGAAGCGGCCAACCGATCCGTAGGCAGCGGCAATCTCTGCCAAGTCGGCGGTCTGACTCGCAGAAATCAGGGCGGGTTGCAATTGGATTCCAGCTTCATACGCGGCGATGGCTGCATCGACATTTTCAGATGCCAGCTCGGTTTTGGCGAGATACAGCAAGGCAGCGGGGATGGGCTGCAATTTGATCGATCGCTGTAGCGAGTCTCGGGCCTCGGTCAGCTTGTTTTGCAGGAATTGGGAAACTCCAAGTTTGAAGATGAGTTCAGGGTCGTTGGGGCTGGCACCCAGGATTCTGGTGAAGTGGGTTTCTGCTTCGGCTCCCTTGCTGATTCCCAGCAGCAGTCCACCTAGCTCGATGTTGGCCTGTCGGTCTTCTGGATCAATCTGCAGGGCACGAGCGAAAGCGGATGCCGCATTCCCGAACTCGCGCCGGTCCGTGAGCAGCGCACCCAGCAGATTGAAGATCGAGGCTGTGTGATACTCGGGCTTCTGCGAGAGTGAATTCAGGTAAGCTTCTGCTTGATTTGAGTAGCCACCGTCGATGAATTTGATCGCCAGGTCGGTGGGACTGGAACCTCCGGGTGGCAACAGCCATCGTCCGTTCAGAGGCATTGCTGCAGTCAGAATTTCGCGGCGGTCCTTTTCGAAAAGGGCGACATCTTTCAGGATCTGCTCGCCAGTGACGGGACCTTTGTAGATGGCTCTCAGTCGCCCTGCCGTATCAATCAAAAAGCTGCTGGGCAACGGGAGCGGGCGCTGTCGCGAGAGTACTGCACGCTGGAGCACGTCAAACTGTTCGATCAATTGCTGGTTCCCGAATCGGTAGGTGAAGGGAACGTTGAGAGCTTGCCACTTTAGCATGTCTTCGGTCTCACTTACGTTGAGGGCCACTACATCAAGTTTGGCTGCGGCGAAGGCCTGTTCAAGCGCGGACCATTCCTTCAGCTCTTTCAAGCAAGGTGCGCACCAGTCTGCCCATAGGGTTACCAGTCGAGCATGTTCAATGTCCGATGCGAGGCCTTCGAGAGGGGGAAGGGGCAGCGGGTCCAGGAGAATGACGCGGGCACCATCGCCCACTGTCGGTGCATCGAGCGGCGAGGGGACAAGGGGGGCGAACTTGGGAGGTTCCCAGGATTGTGCCAGCGCCGTTCCTTCGGCGAGCACGTTCCACGAGTTCGCAGTGACTCCGCTGAACGATTCACTCGATCCTCCGGGCCACGAGACGTTTACGCTGGCGATTGCCTCGCTACTGCCTAGTCCAAAGTGCAACCACTTGGAAGACTGAGCGAGGTAGCCGTGTCCAGCGCTAAGGCTGCGGGTCTGGAAAGAACCGTCGTTGCAAGTGATCGTGACGCGCGCTCCGATAGCATCCCTGTTCGTCTTTGTTCCTTGCAGGCGTAGGGCGACAAAAGCTGTGCCTTCTGACAGATCGTTCCTCAGGTAGCGAAGTTGCGGGCCCGAGCGGTTGGCGATCCACATGTCAGGGTCTCCATCATAATCCCAGTCGGCCAAGGCTAACACTCTGCCGTCATCGTCCAGATCGGCATCTACGGCATAGGAGGCATCGGCGAAGCGACTTGAGCCAGCGCCGCCCAGATTGAGGAAGAAGCAATTGCGCTCATGCCCGCTCAGCGATCGACCCGATCGGAGCATCTCATTGATCGCTCTCCAGCCAAGATCGTAGCGCAGGATCTCTGATCCAGGAGCATTCTCTTCAGGTGATTTCGCCACGACCTGGCGCCACCAGAAACTTCACAAGTCATCCTGCGCATCAGCGGTGACAAATCCATTGGTCACGTAAAGATCCTGCCAACCGTCGTTGTTGAAATCGGCGAAAAGGGAGCCCCACGCCCACCGTCCCATGACCGTGCCGGATTCCACCGCCTGATCTGTAAAGGTGCCGTCGCCGCTGTTCTGAAACAGCGAGTTCCCCCGGGCGTGTCGCTTGAACCCTGCAAGTTCACTCTCGCTGGCATTTGGCTTGAACGCCTTCTGTCCGGTAATCCGGCTGCCGGCAGAAGAGAACATGTTGCTGACGTAAAGATCGGGGCGGCCGTCATTGTTGGCATCACCCCAGGCGGCGGACATACCAGGGCCGATGTCTTCGACACCCGCCGCATCCGCGACATCGACAAACTTGCCGTTGTCATTACGGTAGAGGTTATTGCGCCCGAAATCATTGGCGACGTAAAGATCGAGGTCGCCGTCCCCGTCGTAGTCTTCCCAGGCGGAGGCCAGACTGAAGCGCAAGTTATTGGCATCCAGTCCCACGTCTTTTGTCACATCAGAGAACGCCCAGTCGCCATCGTTGCGCATCAGGAAATTCGGCGCACCATTGTTGGCATCATGATATGGCATGGGACTGGCGAAGACGTCCTGCGGACTGATCTGTTCCACACCGCTGTAGCCACAGGCGAAAAGATCGAGGTCACCATCTTTGTCGAAGTCGACGGCGTTGATCGAAAACAAAAGGCTGATGGAAGGCAGTTGGCCACGCAGCGTGAACCTGCCGGTGCCATCGTTTTCGTTGAGAAGCAGTGCAGAGGTATGGCCAATCACCAAATCCTGATCGCCATCGTTGTCGAGGTCGATAAAGAGCGCTGAGCGGGTATTGTCCAACCAGTCGACGCCGTTCTCTGCTGAGACATCCTTCAGTGATCCATCCGCCTGGCGAAGCAGCAGGCGATTTGGCAACGCCGTCGGCTGACACAGGTAAAGATCGTCAAGTCCGTCACCGTTTGCATCGCCGATTGCGATGCCGTTGCCACGCTCTTCAATGCCCAGGGCGCCTTCCAAGTTGCCCTGCCAGTAGTCACGCCCATAGATGAACTGGGAGTCGAGCAAATTCGTCGCTGCGATCGCTGCTGCGGTGCAGTCTGCGAAGCCCGAGGTCGCGCGGATTTCCTCGTGGTCGGTGACGCTGATACTCTTGAGCATCGGCGGTTCGGTCGGTGTCCACAGGCACTCCAAGGTCGAGTTCAATTGTGTCCGCTTTGCTCCGTCGAAGTGAGCGAGCTGAAAGTAACAATGGGTGACGATCTCACCCAGTTTCTGACCAGCACTGAAGATCTTGAATTTGCAACGGGCACCGGGTTGTTCAGGGAATAGCGCTTGCGGCAGGGCGGGGCCAGGGGAAGGGGCGGCCGTTGGGCGAAGCACGGTGATGGATCCGTTGATCGAAACGGACTTCAAGTCAGCGGGTCGCAGCGAAGGTGCGGTAAAACCAGGAGCGCAGATTTCGCCAGGTTCGACATCCGGCTCGCCAGCAAGAACTTCTCCCAAACGGTTCAACTGTTCAAGAGCACTAGCAGCAAACACTTCTGACCCCCAGCCATCCACGATAGGATCCTCTCTCTCGACGATGTCGCGGATGGTGCTGTCAAAACGGCGCTCGACAACCTGCGGCAGAAGCGCAAGCCCATCACTGGTGATCTCCTGCACCGACTCTGCAGTGCCGACCTGGGCATCAGACTCCGGCTGGTTTTCGTGCTTCGCACAGCCAGGTAGGCAAAGGATTAGAAGCAGCCAGCCGATAGGTCTCACGAGTCGCGGTAAGGTTGGTTTTTCTGATACAATGCAAGGCGTTGCTGGACTTCCTTCGCTGCGGCGAGATCGCCAGCGGCTTTCGCCATACGAATGGATTCCTGTGCGAATTCGATCGCCTTCTCAAAGTTCCCATTTGCTGCATGAGCG
>JAQCER010000246.1 GCA_027618625.1 Verrucomicrobiota bacterium | reverse complement strand
ATTCCTCTTTGCATCAATAGATTACACGCTCCATCACATTTGAAAACACGCCCTAGCAAGTAGGGCAATTCTTCGGGAAACATCGGACGCCGATCCCCGGTTCTTCTGCGCTAGAATGGCAAGGACTTCCCTTCCTGCTGAAACATGCATCGAATGCCGTGGGACAATACTGGCCTCAGAACTTCTCCACTACGGAGAGTTCTCGGTCTGTCCCAAATGCAAAGAGGTCATGCTTGACAAACTGAAGCTTGGGCTGCCACTGGGGACCGGGGACGGGGCCACTCCGGGGCCACTCCCCGTGAATACCACAACCTCGAACTGTAAATTCGGCTGGGGAGCGGTTGGAGTTGGCGGAGCGGCGACACTTTGTTCCGCGCTGGTTTCGATACCTTTCTTGTCACTCCAGCCGGGTGCAGAAATTCGCCCAATGATGTGGGCAGGCATTCAACTTGTAACAGCTGCGGCATCGCTAGTCTCCGGGCTGCTGATGTCGGCCACTTCTCTCCGCTACGAAAAACCGAAGTGGCCCGCCCTTCTTGGAATGGCGCTCTGCCTCGGGCCCTTTCCTGCCGGAATCCTGGTGTTCAAGATCGCAGAAGCAACACTGGGTATTAAGATGATCCATTGAAGCCGCCGCCGTCCTGATTCCATCAAAGCGAAGCATATTCTCGCTCCTTCACCTCGTCGGCTTGCGTGGATACACCCTTTTCTCGATGGCAACGGAATGGTGGCCCGCCTCAACACGTCGCTGTCGGATACCTGCGGAGCCCCTGGACGATCACTTGCCCTGTCGCTCTGCAATGTTCCTCGACAGTCTCCGATCGAAAGCAGATGCTCTTGCCGCATGAAGAAAACAACCGCCGCCGCCCTCGCCCCACTGATCCTTCTCGGACTGCCGATCACCGATGCCTTTGCTCAAGAGGCTCCGGCGGCAAGGGATGAAGTTGCGACTGCCACCGACACCGACACCGACACCGTCGAGAACGATGAAGACATTCCACCGGCATTAACAACCTACAAAGGCCGGGAGATTGCGCAAACGATGCACTGGCTAGGCGCGGAATGGTTGTTGCGACAGGAGCGGGAACGCGAAGAGGCGACCACCGTTCTGATGCGCGAGTTGCAACTGAAGCCGGGAATGGTGGTGTGCGACATGGGTAGCGGCAACGGTTACCATTCGTTGAAAATGGCGGAAGCCGTCGGCGATACAGGAAAGGTGTATGCAGTCGATATCCAGCCTGAAATGTTGCGCCTTCTGAAGGCACGCGCTCGCGCTGCTGAGCTGACGAACATCGAGACGATCGAAAACAAGCTGCACGATCCGATGCTGCCTGAGAACACGTTCGACCTCATCCTTCTGGTCGATGTATACCATGAGTTCTCCCACCCGGAGCAGATGCTCCAAGGCATGCTGAAAGGCCTGAAAAAGGATGGTATACTGGCCTTGGTAGAATTCAGACTCGAGGATCCCGACGTTCCCATCAAACTCCTGCACAAGATGTCGAAAGAACAGATTCTGAAGGAATACCTGCCGAACGGCTACAAGCTGGTGCGGGAATTTGATGAACTGCCGTGGCAGCATCTGATGTTTTTTGGCAGAGCGGATTCCACGGAGAACGAAACGAAACCGGTTACAGAGCAGGTCGACCCGAAGTCTTCACCCAAACCCGAGCTCCAAGAGCCACTGCCGTCAACGTCAGGCCAACAGTGATCCCCCACCACATCCCGGCGACGCCCCACTCGAGTCCGTAGGACATCCACCACCCCAGCGGCAGCGAGATGATCCAGTAGGCGAAGAAGGCCAGCCACGCTGGAACGCGGACATCATCCAGTCCACGCAGTGCTCCTGCGAATACGATCTGCAGGGCATCGCTGAATTGAAATGCTGCGGCTACAAGCAATAGAGTCGTAGTGAGCTTAAGCGCGACGGGATCAGTCAAAAACCACCCAGCGATCGCCTCATTGAAGAACACAAAACACTGAGCGCTGACGATGGTGAAGCCGATCGCCATCAGGCCTGCGCTCACTACGATCGGCCGGAGCCGGTCGGACGCGCCTGCTCCCCATGCTTCACCAGTCCGCACTGTGAGCGCCATCGACAATCCCAATGGCACCATAAAAATCGTGGCGGCGCAACTGATCGCAACCTGGTGTGATGCCAATGCCTCCTTGCTGATGGTGCCGATCAGAATGGTAGCGACCACAAATGCGCTGCTCTCGGCGAGCAATTGCATACTGGCAGGGAAGCCGATCCTGATCAACGACCGCACAGCGATCCAATCGGGCTTGCGGAACCAATGATACGGAACCCACTCGCGAATCCCGCGATCGTGGGTGCACCAGTAGAGCAATCCGAACACTGTCGCTATCCGGGCGAGCAGCGTTGCAATCCCAGCCCCTTCCAGTCCAAGAGCCGGAAAACCGATTTTTCCGTAAATCAGAATCCAGTTCAGCACCACGTTCACCCCGACTCCGCCGAGCAGAATGGCAAAGGCGGGCCATGGGCGATTCATCGCATCCGCGTGATTCTTAATGGCCATCGAACAACCAGCCGGGATCATTGATACTCCGATGATCTGGAAATATATTCCCGCTGCACCAGCGACTTCCGCCTCCTGCCCGAACCATCCAAGAAACGGCGCGAGTACCACCGCGCCGAACAAGGTCAGAACCCCGGCAGCGAGGCCAAGGAACATGCCATGCCGGAGCGCAGCCCGTGCCGCTGGCGGATCGTCCGCCCCACGCGCCTGAGAAACACGGACGGAGACGGCAATCGTCAATCCGATCACCACCATGAATGGTAAATGGATGACGTTGTTAGCAAAAGTGGCAGCGGCCAGTTGAACCACGCCAAGGCGCCCAATCATCAGCGTATCAACGACAGCCATCAGCATATGGCTCAGTTGACCGGCAATCAGCGGAACAGCCAGAACGAACGTCGTCCTGGCTTCGCGGCGGAGGATGGTGAATGAGTGCATTGCAGTGCAAGGAATCGAGCAGCGCTGGCCCTAGCCTGCATGCCTTCCTGACAAAAAGAGAAGAGCCCACAGGAACGGATCCGGCGGGCTCTTGAAAAAGGATGGAAAAAGTTACCTACTCATCAAACAAGCCCGCCTGCCGCCACAGGGACGACAGAGAGAATAAGGGATACGGGTCGCTTGGTCATGAGTGATGGGTAGAGCATCAGACAGCGACTGTCAAGTTACTGCGGTTACTGCTTACCGTAGAATTTGCCGCAAGGCCGCCTGGGCGGCGAAGTATCCGCACATACCATGGATGCCTGCGCCGGGAGGGGTCGAGGCGGAACAGATGAACAGATCACGCTGCGGGGTGGTGTAGGGATTCCACCGGGCGACTGGCCGGGTGAACATTTGCCCCAGATCTTGCACCCCACCAATGATGTCTCCACCGACGTAGTTGGGATTGTATCGCTGGAAGGCTCCGGGCGACATGATGTGCATGGCCAAAATGGTATCGCGAAAGCCAGGCGCAAAACGTTCGATCTGCGCCAGGACTGGCTCGGTCATATCGATGGTGGCATTGTTAGGAACGTGGCAGTAGGCCCAGCATGTGTGCTTGCCGTCCGGTGCCCGGGTGGGATCGAACACTGTCGGTTGAACAACGAGAACGAAGGGCTTGTCCGTCGGCCGATCACTCCACGCGGCCGCTTCGGACGCCACGAGTTCATCCGCTCCGCCACACACATGGACCGTCCCGGCCAGTCGGCATTCCTGCGCGGTCCATGGGATCGGATCAGACAGTGCAAGATCCAGTTTGAACGCTCCCGGGCCAAACCGGTAGGCAGTCAGGCGGTCGCAGAACGATCCGGGCAGGCGCGATGCAGCAATTTTTGCCAATGCGTGTGGGCTGGTATCGAACAGATATGCTTTCGCGTTCGGCAATTCATCAATGTGTTCGACCCGCCAGCCGGTGACGATTTCTCCACCCCTATCCGTGAAGCTACGTGCGATGGCATCGGCAATTCTCTGCGAACCGCCCCGCGCAACCGGCCATCCGGTGCAGTGCGCGCTGGCAGCGAGCAATAAACCTACTGCCGATGTAAATGGCTTGGTCAGTGGAAGGATGGAATGCGCGGCATGGCCAAGATACAGGGCCTGCGCCTGTTCGCTGCGAAACAGCATGCGGGCCATCGATCGTGCAGAAAACGCTGCCCGGACGCCAAACTGTGCCATCAGAAAAGGATGCTTCGGCGGAAACCGAAACGGCCCTAGCAAGTCCTCCATCAACGCGGGAGTGTGAGCGTCCAGTGGACCCAGCATGCGCTCCCAGCCGATACCATCCTCGCCCAGCCGATTGACAGTGCCCGCAACCGTGGTGGTCTGCACCGCTGCACGGCCACCATCCAGGGGATGTGCCAGCGGATAGTGCGGCACCGCCCATTCGACTCCATACTCCGCCCAGTCGATCGACCGCATGAACGGCGACAGCGTTGTCATCGCCATCACCGTGGCACAAACATCGTGCTGGAACCCCGGTAGAGTGAGCTCCCTTGTGCGCAGGCCACCGCCGATCGTGTCCTCAGCCTCGACCACCAAAACACTCTGCCCCTGCCGCGCCAGCGTAAGCGCAGCGCTCAGACCATTGGGGCCAGAGCCGACCACCACAGCATCGTAAGTATTGTGCCTGCAGCCTGAGGTCACCGCCACCGCCGACTCCAACATGATCAGCGCGCTTCTCGCTTGGTCTTGAGCTTCGTTTTCAACTTCTTCCAGAATCCATCCATCTCCTCATCGGTCACCTCGGGAATCTTGCGGTTCTCCTCAAGAATGCGCTCCAGTTCATCGTCAAGATTACCATTCTTCTGAGGATCCCTTTCTTCCTTTTTCGGCACCCGGATCTCGGTCGGAGCCGACTGCCCAGGCGTCTGCGGAGACTCCGCATGACCAAAGCTATTGATCGGCACCGGATGCCAGCGATTCTCGGGACGCAGCTTGCGATGCGCATTGATAAACACTCTCGGGCTGTGATACGAGCTGAAGCCTTTATCGAAAGAATTGCGCGCCATGCCGATCTTCAGATTTTTACGGATCTCGAAGTGGAGGTGGGCGTAGTATTTTCCGTGAGCCGTCCCGATCGTTCCGATCTGCTGGCCGCGCTTGACCACATCATGCACCTTCACTTCGCGACGATCAAGATGACCGTAGAGGGAATCAATAAACTGTACCTGGCCATCGGCTTCGCGGTAAGCGTGGCGCATGATGATCACGTTGCCCCAGCCCCGGAGATAGTCTTCAGAAAATACGACGAGTCCGTCTCCAATTGCATAGACGGGATCTCCCAGGTCGGTATTGCCGCCACCGTTGCCGTTCCAGTCCTCACCCAAGTGGCCGTTTGGCCAATATCCACGGAAAACGTAATATCCCTGCCCATCCGGCTTCCCAACCGGGTAGTCGAAGCCATCGGCCAGGGGAACTTTCGAAGTGTCCGTCGCGCCTACCGACCACAGGCATCCAACAGCCGCAATCAGCAGGGTTACTTTCAAGTGGTGGCTTCGGAAAGTGCGAAACATCGAAGAGTGGATTTGGGGGAAGGACGAAAGAAGAGTGAGGCAGCGGCCGCCCGTTCTCA
Organism: Verrucomicrobiota bacterium; assembly: GCA_027618625.1. Taxonomy (GTDB): domain Bacteria; phylum Verrucomicrobiota; class Verrucomicrobiia; order Verrucomicrobiales; family DEV007; genus JAGROY01. The sequence continues at coordinate 480 of JAQCER010000246.1, read as the reverse complement.
CGAGTGCCGCCGACCGCTTCCCAGTAGATAAACACAAACCCGGCAGAGGCAAAATGTTAAAATTCCACAACAGCGCGTTGTCACGACCCAACTCAATCACAATTAATTACTTAAGAAATCAGCACAGTCACCATTCAAACACCAGTATCGCTCCCGCCTTCATGACACGGTGGAGGACAAGCTCGGTACCGCCGGATGCATCGACCTCAACCCTGCGGCCGCCAAGAAGCTCGGCCTCACCCCGCCCTTCCTCAAGGCCTGCAAATGGGAATGGGTGGTGTGACGAGATATGACTCCTCGTTGGCCGTGCCGTTAGCTCTCGCTCATCCACACCACTTGAGCCAAAAGCAACACTCATGAAGCCGGGAGTCGGTATGTAATCAGTAAAACTATCTCCCTAACTAACGCTATTGACGCACTCGAGAGAATTGTTTCTCATTAACTATCTATCTCGTGCCTGGGCGGAAATGTCTACGAGCC
>JAQCER010000245.1 GCA_027618625.1 Verrucomicrobiota bacterium | reverse complement strand
CCTCTTCTTCTGCGGCAAGCTAGACATGGCCATTTCCCTCTCTACCCACTAAACTCCCGGAAGGGCCCAGAAAAACAAGCGGAAACCCTCCACAATCTGCTGCGTGCTTCTCTTTTTTCTTTCAGGTTTCGCTAAAATCTTCATAGTGATTTACCCCAATTTGAAAGAACCCCTGTGGAAAGCCATGAACCGAACATCCCAGTCTGCCAAGCTTCTCGTCCTCGCATCGATCTCTGCCTTTTGTTTTTACCCCACAGCTGCCCAGGCAGGTGTGGTCATTAACGAGATCAAAGCGGATTCCTCCCCGTATCTGCTTCGATATCACGAAAATGGCAATCAGTCCGTAGGCCCAGACCTGGCTTGGTGGGAACCTGGGTTTGATGATAGCGAATGGCAGAGCGGCGCTCTTCCTGCGGGTCACGGAACCGGCATCGTCACCGATCTCGAGGCAGAACTGAAGAATCGGGCGACGACACTCTATGTGCGGAAGACCTTCACCGCCAGTGCGGCTGCCGCCAGCGCCACGGCGATCACCCTCAGCGCAAATTACAACGATGGCATTGTGGTATGGCTCAATGGAACGGAAGTAGCCCGCAGCAACATGGGGCCGAAACACGGGCACTTCCACTTTGATCAGGGAGCGTTTCGCACAGGGCCAAAAACTCTGGGGGAAGTGGAAGACTTCGACCTCAGCGCCTTTGCCGAGGCCCTGATAGAAGGTGAAAACGTCATTGCCATCCAGTTGGCCAACATACGCAAGCCTGAAAATAATCTTCCGTCCGGGCCACCTTCGACCACTACCTGGATCGATTTCAGTCTCACCGCTGGCGGCGAGAATCTGGTAGCTGCTGGATCGGAGGTTCGATTGCGTCCGGGTTTTGCCGAGCCCTCAGGTGGATTGGCTGATTTAGGGGCTCTGTTAGACCCGGAGATCGAGTCGAGCTTTTCCGATTGGATCGAACTCTACAACAACGGGGCAGCCAGTGTTGACCTGAGTGGCTGGTCGCTCACGGATGACGCGGCAGTTCCGGACAAATGGCAATTTCCTGCCGGAACCTCGATCGCAGCCGGTGGCTATCTCGTCGTGCTGGCGGACAATCTTCCCAAGGCGGTGCCGACCGCTGATTACCTGCACGCGAATTTTTCGTTGAGTGCAGGAGGGGAATTCGTTGGCCTGTTCAACAGTGCCGGCGCTGTGCAAAGCGCGATGGATCCCGATTATCCTGCGCAGGACGCGTTTCACAGTTACGGGCGTTCCGCTGCGGGCGATTACGTATTCTTTGATAATCCCACGCCTGGGAAAGCCAATTCCGTCACCACTTACACCGGCCGTGTGGATGCGCCCGACTTTGACCACGGCGGCGGATTTTATGATGCAGCGGTCACCGTCACCCTTACTTCGAAGACTGAGGGAGCAAAGATCCGCTACACGACCGACGGTACCGATCCCACAGAGACGAACGGCTTGGATTACACGACGCCGATGACGCTGGAGAAAGTATCTGACACTGCCGGTCGCGTAATCAGGGCGCGCGCCTTTGCCGCTGGACGCATCCCTTCCAGGATCAAGACCAACACTTTCCTCATTGACCAGAAAGAGGGCCTGGCCTCCGCACCAGTATTGATCTATTCAGGCGACTTGGAGCGCTCGCTTTACAAGCCGTACGGCGTATTGTCGATTGAAGGTGGCACCGGCGTCGGGGACAGCTGGCGCGCCACCAAGCCTACCGACTACAACTACGTTATCAATCGTGGACGAGCCTATGAGCGCCAGATTCACGGCGAGTTTTACCTGCCCGACGGCGAAGTAGGATTCCGCACGGACATGGGAGTGCGCGTGGCTGCCAGTAACTGGTCGCGCCCGCGCATGGCATTCCGAAATGTAACGCGGAGCCCCTGGGCCGCCAGCGATATCGAAAAACCTTCCTTCAACATCTACTTTCGCAACGGTTATGGCAATCCATCGGTCACTTTTCCCTTCAACGGTAAATCCGCTCCCGTCGATACTTTCGAAAACTTCCGAGTCCGTGCTGGCAAGAACGACATCAGCAACCCTTTCGTCGTCGATGAGCTGGTGCGTCGCCTGCACCGCGACATGGGTGGCGTGGCCTCCACTGGAGTGCTCAACAGCCTCTATGTAAATGGCCAGCTGAAGGGCTACTTTAACATGGTTGAGCGTCTGCGTTCGCCATTCTTCGGTGACCACCATGGTCAAACTCCCGGGGCCAGTTGGGACGTGCTCGCCTATTCCAATGACGTGAACGAAAACGTCGCTGAAGGTGACAAGGTGGCGTGGAACGCCATGATCGAGCGTGTGAAAGTTGACGACCTGACACCAGAGAACTGGGAAAAAGTCCTGGAAATGGCCGACGTCCCTGCGATCATCGACTATTACCTTATCAATATTTACACCGCGATGTGGGACTGGCCGCACAATAACTGGGTCGCAGCGCGTGAGCGTTCCGAGAATGGGCGATGGCGCTTTTACTTATGGGACTCGGAAGGCGGTTTCGCCAATGCCGGAGACAGCACCGCGACGAAAGCCCTCATCGATGGAAGCCTGGATTCGCCCAGAGACAGGGCTGAATTGAGGGTGCTCTGGCAGGGCCTCACTCGCTGGCCGCAGTATCGACTCCTGTTCGCCGATCACGTCCATAGACACATGTTCAATGGCGGTGTTCTTGATGACCGGGATTATGAAACATCGCACCTCAAGATGCGGACAGACGAACTTATCAGTGAATTCGCTGTCCTGCAGAAAGCAGTCAGCAATCAGAACCTCAATCTGGCAGGCAAGATCAAAAGCTGGACTTCAGCAAGGAATGGCCGCAGAGCGAATCTCCTGGGGCCAAGAAGGGATACCCTTGCACGCAACGACCTCTGGCCAGCCACCACGCCGCCAGAGTTCGGCCAGTTCGGCGGCTCGGTCCCAGAAGGCTTTAAGCTCGGCATCACAAATGATATCGGCACTGTTTACTACACCACCAATGGGGAAGATCCGCGAACCCCCAACGGCGATCCCAATCCGAAGGCCGGATCGCTCGCCGGTTCCAAGTTGGATGTTTCGATCATCGAGAGAGGCAGTAACTGGAAATACAACGACGGCGGAGTCGATCTGGGCACCGACTGGCGCACCAACGATTACAACGATTCCTCATGGCAGCAGGGCGCCGCACCCATGGGCTATGGCGGAATTACTGGCACCACCATCGCTACCGAGATCAATGTGACACGTGCCAATACCACCTATCTTCGCGGTACCTTTGAGCTGGAGGATGCCTCCGTCATGCTGTCACTGGAAGCAGAAGTGCATGTCGATTCAGGTTGCGTAGTCTACATCAACGGCGAAGAAGCATTCCGCGATGGCTTGGCCGCCGGTGAAATTACCTTCGATTCCAAGCCCGCCGACGATGGCAAAGAAGGAGTATTCGACTCCTTCGTCATCCCACCAGGCATGTTGCGATCCGGCACCAACGTCATCGCCATCGATGCAAAGAATCAGTCTGCCAGTGGCGGCAGTAGCGACATGGTGATCGACTTCGCATTGAAAGGCACGCGCACCAATCCGGACAGTGCACCCATTCCGATTACCGGACCGATGACCGTGAAAGCCAGGACGCTCAACAATGGCGATTGGAGTGCCCTCACCGAGGCCAGTTTTACTGTGAATACGACACCAGCCACCAGTCAGAACATTGCAGTGGCCGAAATGCTCTACAATCCAGTCGGCCCCACCGCGACGGAAGTCGCAGCGGGTGTAACTGATGGAGACCAGTTCGAGTTCGTCGAACTTCGCAACACCGGGTCGCAAAATGTCGACCTGCACGGAGTGCGCTTCACGGACGGAGTCGCTTTCGATTTTTCGGGGAGCAGCATTCTCTCCATCGCCCCTGGCCAGCATGTGATTGTTGTGGCAGATCTCGCAGCCTTCCAGTTGCGCTACGGCCGCACTTTCGACAGCATGATCGCGGGCGAGTTCGTCGGCAACTTGAACAACGGTGGCGAAAATGTCAGGCTCACCGGTGCGGACGATAGCACGCTGCACGAGTACGCCTACAGCGATTCCGCACCCTGGCCGATCGAAGGCGACGATGGATACTCCCTGCAGATCGTGAACGGCGGCGGTGACCATGCAGCGCCGACCAACTGGAAAGTCTCCGCCGCCATCGGTGGAAACCCAGGCCCGGATGGCACCACACCCACCCTCACACTCACCCAATGGCAGGCCACATTCTTCTCCGCAGCCGAACTCCAGAATCAGGCTTTCTCCGGCCCCGACGCCGATGCCGATGGCGACGGCTCCAGTAACTTCGCAGAGTTTGTGTTCGGCACCTCGCCGCGTGACAACAATGCCCGTCCATCCTCACCCCGTGGCGGCACAATGGACGATGGCGCTGGCAATACCTATGTGACCCTAACTTTCACCATCGCAAGTGAACCGCGGGCAATTTCCTTCTCAGGAGAATCGTCCGCTGACCTGACGAGTTGGGCACCAGCCGCCGTCGAACGCATCAGCGAGACAGCCGCCGGTGACGGTCAAGTCGAAGTCACGTACCGCGACCTCACTCCCGTGCAGCCCGGCAGCCAGCGCTACCTGCGCATGCTCATGACGAATCAGTAAGCCCAGCATTAGATCAACCATTTGGGGCGTCCCGCACTTTTGGCGATGGGCGAAAATCAGACTGACGATCACGGATTCGCGAGCAGACACGGAACTGGCGACGACTTGATCCGGCAATACGAGATTGCACCGGATGATCCAGGCCACCTGATCGCATTGCCGAACGGCAAGCAAACTCAAAGGCCAAACGCAAACCTTCAGCGAAACTGCGTAGCGCTGGCGGGCAGTAGATTGATCGGCTGGCGGACAGTAGTGAGAACTCGGGTTCCACGTTCTTTCTCATGACGGAACGAGATCGACAGATCCGGCTTCGCCGAATAGGGATTGGGAATGGGGACATCGATGAAACATCCACGATTGCGACGATGGGGCAGGAGGCTGAGCGTTCTTGCCTTGTTGGCTGTCTGCTTCTACAGCATCGAATATTGGCGGGGGGGGCGCAAATGGACGGCATTCCGCGCTGAATGGGAAGCCAAAGGTGAAAACTTTGACCAACCCGAGGTGCCTGAGATTCCCGATGATCAAAATGCGGCCAAGACGCCGCTGATGCGCGAGTTGACGGAAATCTGGCGGGCACATCCTCAGCGTTTTCTCCACCCGCAGAAACTTACCGAACCGGATCGCGGGCGGCTCTACGAATTGGGTTCCCTGCTGCGCCTCAAAACCACAAGAGAGAACCGGTCGAGAATCAGCGGTTGCCGACTTTCTGAACTGGCGGGCATCCAGTGGGTTCACGATGGCCGCTTCCTTCCCGATGATGAATCAGAAGCTGCTCTTGAGATCATCGCCAAATTCAACGAGCATGCCGCACCGCTGGCCGAAATAGATGCCATGCTGGCCTTGCCTGCATTGGCTACTCCGTCAGTAGATCCGGACGATTTCGAAGCAACGACTCCACCGCACGCGGACAGGCTTTTCCGGCTCGTGCAGCCATTCGGATTTCGAGCAAGAGCAGAAATCCAATTGGGCAATGGCGCAGCCGCACGTGCAGACATCGAACGGTGTCTTGCGATCGCTCGACTGCTACTTTCCGATCGTGGCCCCTCTAAGATGGGACTGTATTTGGGAACGAGCTCCCTCAACCTTACTCTTCCCAGAATCTGGGAAGGAATATTTTCCCAAGTCTGGAACGCAGAGGAATTGGAGCGGCTGCATCTGGGCATTGAACGCATCGACCATCCGACAACGTTCATGGAGGCGATGCGTTCCCACCGTGCCTTCGATATTGAAGCAGCCACGAGCTTCCGAAAACGACTCCGGTACAATGCGGGCATCGAACATCGGAACAACGGTGCAGAGAGTTTTGGTCAGAAAAATTTAGCTCCATCCATCGGCTATCCATTCTACGAACCACTCCGCCCTCAAGGCTGGCGCTACGCTGCCCTCTCTGACCGGCTGAGCAACTGGCAGCGAGCATTTTTCACCAAGGCTGATGGCACCGTGAACTTCG
>JAQCER010000244.1 GCA_027618625.1 Verrucomicrobiota bacterium | reverse complement strand
GATTCAAGCACAACTCCCCCGGCGGGAATTCCGGGATTCGAAGCCGTGAACAGAGTAAGGCTGCGATGGCGAACTCCGAGATAAAGCACGTAAGCGACAACAGGAGGATAAAACGCCCACATCGGCCAAAATTCCCAGCGCGTGATTCGCCTCCAGCGGCTGAGAAGCAGGCGACGACCCCGATGGCTGAAGGCTGGCAGTACGAGTTGAAACAGGAGCCACAGCATCAGCACCGCGCCTATCACTCCCGGAAAGACGAACCGATCATAGCGCTCAAAGTAGTCCAGCATTTGCCCGCCCAGCAACCAGGACAAACCGACAAGCATTGGCGTCCACATTGCAGCAGCCAGCGCGAACCAACCGGCAAATTTCCAGAACGGAGCCCGCAACATGCCTGCGGCAAAGTACGTTGCCAACCGGGTACCGGGCAGGAATCGGGTAGTAAAAATGAGCACAGCTCCTTTATCCTCAAAGAATCGAGCGCCTGTATTCACACGATTCTCGCTGAGGAACCACTTCAGAGGCGCGCGCGAAAGAGCGGGACGGCCAAGCCACCGCCCGGCGAAGTAGAGCAACAAATCACCAACGAAAATCCCGACAAAACAGGCGAGTGAGGCTGACCAAAATTCCATTCCGCCACGGGAAACCAGCAATCCGGCACTGATACAAGTGAAGTCTTCGGTGACGAACGTGGCCAGAGCCAGTAGTATCATGAGGAAAGTCAGCGACCCGGCAGATCTTCGAGGAGGTTGGTGGTTCTGATAGGGTTCTGCCGCAATGGCGACTCTGGACGGATCTGCTTTAGCTCGGACGGTGGCCTTCCCATCGATGACCTTTTCAAGGAAAGCCGTCATCGGGGCCATCAATTTTTCAGGATCGGCGAAGACCATCATGTGTCCCTCGCCTTCGATCGCGACCAACTCACTCTGCGGCACCAGCCGATGGTGCTCGAGTGCGGCATTGCATGGCACCAGGCGATCTTCTGTGCCATGAAGGATGAGCATAGGCATTTGCAGTCGCTCCAGGATTGCGCGGAATGGACGCTGATCCGTGTCGAAGAAATTCCTCGCATAAGCCACGTTGATCCAGGCATCGTCCATTTTACCAAAGTGTGGCACGCCTTCCTGAACGATCCAGAGCGCCGCCAGCTGAAGTCCGTGCACCGCATGGTTTAATGTGTAGTCGCCCAGCAACTCCAGCTCCTGTACTCCGATCGACGACAGAAATACCAGCGAATCCCAGCGATTTGGCGCTTCTCCAATCATGCCTAGCGCCACTCCACCGCCCATGCTGTAGCCCACCAGGTGGGCTCGCTGCACACCGATGCTGTCGAGCAAGGCGATCACTGCGTGCGCATGCGCAGCAGTGCTGTAGTCGGCAATCGAATGGGTCGACCCACGAAAGCCGGGCAGATCAGGAATGATCAATCGATAGCGCTGCTTCAGGGATGGAACCATCGCGCGGAACGTATTGGCATCGCCCGGACTACCATGGAGAAGCACCAACACAGGAGCACCTTGCCCCGCTTCATTCCAGTCCTGATACGAAATCTGGATGGTGCGCCCCGACTCTGCGCCATTCAGCGTTTCAGGAATCGCCTGGCGTAGAGTCCCCTCCCTCAGGGGCCCTTCAGCAGGTGCCATCTGGCGCACAATATGAGATGCCGACAAGAGCACCCCATAGACAAGAATCAGATACAGGAACAGCTTGGTCAGCGAGAAATTGGAGCGCCGGTTGTTTCGGTGACAGTGCATGGATGCTGTCCAGTTCGCATGTTCCGAGCTTGGCACAAAATGAAGCCGGTTACCGACGCGACCAGGCGAGCCACGTGCTCATAAGCTTCCGCACTCCGGGTGTGAGTCTGGTTTTATTGTAGAGATCGCCCACTTTACGGATGGCTTCAGCAACGGTTGGATACGGATGAATGGTGTTGGCGATCTTACCAAGTCCAAGGCCATTCGTCATTGCCAAAGTCAGCTCGCAGATCATATCGCCGGCGTTGGCTCCGACCACAGTCGCACCCACAAGTTTATCGGTACCCTTCTCAACATGCACACGAACAAACCCCTCGGTCTCCCCGGAAAGGATCGCCCGGTCAACGCCACTCAGTGGTTGGGTGAAGGTATCGATCTCGATCCCCTTGTCGTTTGCATCTTTCTCATACAGACCTACATGCGCGATCTCGGGCTCGGTATAGGTGGCCCATGGGATCACCATCGAACTCGTCTTTGCCCGCCCCATGAACAGAGCGTTCCGCAAAACATTGCGCGCCATGAAGTCGGCCGCGTGAGTGAACTGGTAAGGCGAACAAATGTCTCCTGCTGCATAAATGCCAGGGTTTGTCGTCTGCTGGCGATCATTCACTACGACACCTTGCTTCGTAAACTCGACGCCCGCAATCTCCAGCCCCAGACCTTCGACGTTCGGCGCCCGGCCGACTGCCACTAGGAGTTTGTCGACGACTTCATCGTAACTCCGCCCGACCGAGTCAACCTTAAGCCGAACTTTTCCTTCATCGGCATTGCTCAATCGCAATTCTTTTCCACAACACAGGATCTTCACCCCATCGCGCGCCAGGCTTTCCTGGACGATTCTGGCAGCGTCAGGATCTTCTCTGGGTAGAATTCCTTCCGACGATTCCACCAGAAAGACCTCGGAGCCGAAACGCGCAAAGCTTTGCGCCATTTCACAGCCAATCGGGCCAGCGCCGATGATCCCAAAACGTTTTGGTAATTCTGTCAGGGAAAACAGCGTCTCATTGGTCAGGTAATCCACCTCATCTAATCCGGGGATCGGAGGTGCAGATGCGCGCGCCCCGGTGGCGATACATGCCTTCTTGAACTTCAGCTGTTGCCCATCGACCCCAATGGTATTTGCATCAATGAACTTTCCTTCACCCAGATAAAGATCAATTCCCAGGCCACGAAATCGCGCAGCAGAATCGTGCGGACTGATGTCGGCACGGAGCTTGCGCATTCGCTCCATCGCTTTGCCAAAGTCCATCGTGACACCAGCGGGAACATTGACCCCGAACTCAGCCGCATCGCGCACCCGTGCGGCCAAACGTGCAGCGGCGATGATCGCTTTGGACGGAACACAGCCAACATTCAGGCAGTCGCCACCAAGTAAGTCCCGCTCGATCAATGCAACCTTTGCGCCGAGCCCAGCAGCCCCGGCCGCAGTGACCAATCCAGCCGTGCCGCCCCCGATCACGACCATGTTGTAGGTTCCATCCGGCGTCGGATTCTGCCAGTCTCTGGGATGGACGTTGGACTCCAGCTTCTGGTTGTGGACGTCGAATGGTTGAAGTTGAGGTAAGGTGTTCATGCTGCTGTGTGAAAATTACAGACTGGTCTGTTTTTTATTGTGAACGAGATGCCGTTTGATTGTCAGACGGGCTACTCAGCAACCGATGAGGATGCAGCGTCGGTTTCGCGCCGAATCAGATCGCGGATGCAGTCGATGGCAGCATCGATTGGCCAATTCGATTTCAAATTCTGAGCTTCGGTGGTGGCCCCAGAATAAAGTAAAAAGAAGAGCGTACCCAGCTTCCGTGCGGGAGATCCAACCGGTACTAGTTCACGCGCTAAATCGATAAAAAAGTCACGGATCGAGAGCTTATGCAACTCGACCTGCTCTGCAATTTTAGGCGATTCCTTGTCGAGGCTGGCAGTCGTATTGGTGTAGGGGCAGCCGCGGAAATCTTTCTCCTTCATCCACGTTTTCAGACCTTCGAAATACTCATAGATCTTGTCCTCTGCCTTTCCAGGGCTGCTCAGTATGGCATCGTGCCGGGCGTCAGAACGGGCATGGGTATCCATCAGCCAAGTGATGCAGAGCATCTCCTTGCTGGGAAAATGATGGTAGAAACTGGCCTTTGCCGTATCAGATTTCTCAATAATCTCGTTGATCCCCACAGCGCCATACCCCCTCTCAGTGAACAGGTCAGCAGCGGTATGAAGAATACGTTCGCGAGCTCTGGGCTTCTTCATGCCAGATTGTTACCGACTTGTCTGTTCTTTATCAAGGATTGTTTCTGCGTTTTTGTTGTTTTCGCGAAGGCCGGGGGGAATCGGCAAAATCACCCGTCCCCTCCTTGCCGTTCCTGCCGATCTTGCATTGCTGATCAGCTCCTGAATGAATCTCTCTCCCTGACCAGCCAGAGCTGAGGCCGACAAAGCTGATCTACGAATGCTTTCGTCTCGCCGATACTCCCCAGTGGGCGGACGCATTCGATTTGCCCTGCCAGTGGTGGGACGTTCCGCTTGGCCAATGAACGAATGATCCTGACGCTTTACAATACCTGGTCGAACACTGCTCGCCCGCCGAATTACTTGCCCACCGCGAAGGTGCCTAGTTGAGAGAAGACTACAACAGAAAGAGAGGCATCCCTTCGCTCCGCTAATCTATCAGCCCCGAGCGGGGCGCTCGCGCAGGGGATTCCCCGTGAGGGTCTAGCTGACGGCTGCCGCGATGAAGACGGCGGGCAAACAGGCGCAGGGCGCAGGTGCCGAGGCGCAAGAGATGCTTTGCGGCGCGGATAGCGGGATGTTTTCGGCGAGGAGAATGGCGGAAACGGTGACACACCGGCGGAGGCCGGCTCTGACCGGACCACGTTCGGCGACAGAAACTCAAAGAACGGCAATGTCTCATCGGTTTCTTGCACAACAATGGGCGCGGCAACGGATTTCGAAAGCGCAGGACTACGACGTTTTGATCGCCAACGCCGCCTTGTTCTTGACAGGTCTGGAATCAGCCATCGATGATGTCATCAACGTCGACCGCTGGCTTATTCAGAAATAGCCTTGCACGTGGTGGTCATTCATTTGGTCGTCGCTTCGAAGCCGCCGGGAATGTTGCAGCGGTCGGATTCGGGTTAAAATGATGTGAATTGATTCATCCCCGATGATACGCTGATTTCAGATTTGAAGGTGTACCCCATGAGAATTCAGTTAATTCAGTTCTTTACTTGCCTTGCTGTATTGTCGTCGTTGGTAAATACCGAGCGCTCGATAGCTCAGGACGACCACAATCCGCCCAAAGAATTCACGCCGCTATTCAACGGTGTGGACCTGGCCGGCAGGTATGGACAGCGCGATCCCAACCCGTACGGGCTTGCGGAGCTGTCACGTCTTGAACGAGCTGAAATCATCGTCGCCGATCATCAGGACATGATTCAACACTGGACAGTCGAGAATGGCATGGCGGAGAGATTCGCTGGCGAAATATCTTTCTCCGCGAGATCTCAAGTGATGAAGCCAGTCGATAGCTGAACCCCCTCAAGTGTGAAAACGACCGACTATGAGAACCACGGCCTTCAAGACAATCCTTCGGTGCACGGGAATTGGAAAATGGTGAGCTTCTCTTGCTTGATGGCGCAACCGGCACGGAATTGAACCGGCGCGGGGTGGACAACGGCTTGCCAATGTGGTCGGCGAATGCGCTCACCACCGATACCGGTTTGAATGTGTTGCGCCAGATTCATCTGGACTATTTGAACGCGGGCGCGGACATCCTAACTGCCAACACCTTTCGCACCCATCGCCGCACGCTGGCTGGCAAAGGGCACGCCGCGCGCGAATTGACCAGGCGCGCGGTGGCGACCGCCCAAGAAGCTGTCGCTGAATTTGGTTTACCTGCGCAAGTGGCCGGCTCGGTGGCCCCACTGGAAGATTGTTATCGCCCCGACCGGGTGCCGCCCGATGACGAATGCCGCGCCGAGCACTCCGAGCGCATCCACCATCTCGTGGAAGCGGGCGTTGACCTGCTGTTGATCGAGACGATGAATTCTATTCGGGAAGCCGTCATCGCGGCCAAACTGGCGACGATCACCGGGCGGCCCACCTTGGTCAGTTTTGTGTGCGACCGCGAAGGTCGAATCCTGTCTGGCGAGTCGGTGGCGGTCGCCGCCGGGATGTTGTTACCGCTGGGGGTGAACGCCCTGGGCGTAAACTGCGGTCCGGCTCACACTCTGGCTAAACCACTGGCCGAGTTGCGGGCGGTCTGCAGCCCCGATTTTCCGCTCATTGCCTATGGTAACATTGGCTATGCCGACGAGGCGCAAGGCTGGATCAACACGGACGCCG
>JAQCER010000243.1 GCA_027618625.1 Verrucomicrobiota bacterium | reverse complement strand
GCTCAAGGAACGAAAACCAGCCCACTGCCGAAGCCTCGATCAATACACGCTTCCTCCTGCCCGGCGGCAAGGCGCTGCAGGACACCGTGCGCGAAGCCCTGTCGAATCACCGGTCGCAAGGATTCGGCCAATTCTCTCGCGGCGGCAGCCTCATGCCTCCCGAAACCTTTGTCCGCCTGCGGTCGACCGTACACAACGAAGTCACCGAAGATGATTTGTTCGCTGGCCTGGGAAGCGCTGGCACCGAATGGATAACGCCACCGCCAGGGCCAAAATCGGACGCCCCTTCTCTCTCCTTTGAACCACGACCAGCCGTCACCAATTTCCTCGCCTGGGCGAAAGAGAACCAGCTGGACCATCTGGTGGGAGCCCTGAACTCTGACATCCCGGCGGTAATCGGGATGCAGACGGAACTCAATTTAAACGTCAACAACGTAAAGTCCGGCACCATTCGATTCGACGCATCCATACCAGGCGTAACTGTTCCAAAACCTATCACTATCGAGCAAACAAAAACGAGTGTTGCCGTATCGGTGACTTTGCCTGAGACAGATCACGACGTCATCATCGACGCATTGTGGTTTAGGGACGAGGATTCGTTCAAACCGGTTACTTCAGGTACGATCACTCTGCACCCGGTCCCACTCATCAACGCATCCAGCGTCGACACACTTTCCATCGACCAGTCCCCCGGTTGGTCATCACTGCCGGAAACAGCCATCTCCCCCACCCAACTCGTTCAAGGCAAGGTCGACGGTACTCAGGATTGCAGCGCCAGCTTCCGCATCGCTCACGACGGAGAATTCCTCTACGTAGAAGTGACCGTGACTGACGAAACCATTGTCTCTAACATTGCCCCTAACGACATCCGCGGCCACTGGCGCAGCGATTCGGTCGAGGTCTGCATCGATCCCGGTGGTTCCGAGCATACACTTACATGCTTCAAACTCGGCATCTTCCCGTTCGATTCTACTGGCAAAGTGAGGGCCGCAAGAGATGCCGACGCCAACCAGGGACCGGTGGAAGAAACCTCGCCCGGCACTCGACTTTTCTCCGAACGCCTAACCGGCGGCACTGGTTACCGGATCCGCACTGCCATCCCACTCGCGGACGCCAAGATCAAACTCAGCGACCAGCCCTGCACCATCGGCTTTAACATCATCATTTACGACGGTGACAAATCCGACGCCGCTTCTGGCGAAAACATCAATCAGGCAAGAATCGCCTGGTCACCACGCTCTGGCGTTCAAGGCCGGCCGGAGGACTGGGGTCGAGTGACCCTCGAATGAGCCGGACTTACACAGCGGTAATCTCCAAGATCCCAGTACCCGAGAACGCACCGGCGTTGCTCGACGTCCGTGGTAAACCGACGTATGCAAGAGTTGACACGCCGAACCTGCACCCCTCCCTTCACGCACTGTGATCCAGAATCTCAAAAGCCTTGAATAACCGTTTTCATGACCAACAACGACACTTTGCGTAGCCTGCGTTACGCCCTGAACATCAACGATGCTCAGATGGCAGAAATGATCGCCAAAACGGGAGTGGCAACACTTCCATCTCAGGTGGAAAACTGGTTGAAACGCAATGGCGAGGATGGTTTTGCGGAACTCTCAGATCCCATGCTCTGCCGTTTTCTCGATGGTCTGATCATTGAAAAACGCGGTTCCCGGCCGGACGGTTCGATCCCCGAACCGCTCGATTTTCTTTCCAATAACGAAGTTCTGAAAAAACTCCGGATCGCCCTTAATCTGCGCGACGAGGATATGAACGCCATTTTCCAACAAGCCGACTTCGTGGTTACCAAAGCCGAACTCGCATCCTTCTTCCGCAAGCAAGGCCACCGCAACTACCGCAAATGCCCCGAACAGGTGCTGCGAAAGTTCATCGTCGGCCTTACCAAGAAATCAGCGTAGCCAGCAAAACTTTCCGCTTGTCTTCAAATTCCTTTATTCCTTTCCATTGGTTTTGCGGACTAAAATAGCTCGAACAGAAACTGGCTCCATTTTTTGGAGATGCGCGTCCGCGCCACCGCCCGCTACTCGTCAGCCGGCGCGTCTTCCTTTGCTTCCTCAGCCGCCGCGGCAGGTTCTGCTGCTTCAGCAGCGGGCGCGGCCTCAGGTGCTTTGGTGGCGATGCCGAGTTGCAGCCGATCGTCCTTTTCCAACTCTGCCGCCAGCTCTTCCCAGCCACCTTCTTCCTGAAGCTGGAACATGCGCAGGTAGAGGGTGACTTCCTCAGCGGAATATTTTCCTAACAATGTATCAATAGCCAATTTCAGCTTCTCAGGATCGAGGGTCTTCGGCAATTCATCCACAGCACCGGTGCCATCGTGCTCGATTCCCTGCTTGTCGAGGAAGGCGACCAGCATGTCCGATTTCGCCTTCATGAGCCACGCCTGGAGCAGGTGCTGCGCGATCTCGTCACTCCGCTTCGTCTGTAGCGCCTTGACAACCCATAGAAACTGGTGATCGCGGGTCTTCTTCGTGACGAACACTGGCCGCACCTTGCGTTGAGCGGCCAGGGTTGAGATCGTGGTTTTGTAAACGTTGCGATCGGTATTGTAGAAGAAATCGACCAGTTCCACTGCGAGTGCAGAGGACATTTGCAGGAACATCTCGTGGGCTTTCATGTCAGTGACTGGATGCTGGATACAGGTTTCTCGATGCTGGATACAGGGAGGCGGCGGGACCAGATTAAACGTTGAAGCGGAACTCCACCACGTCGCCATCTTTCATTACATATTCTTTACCTTCGATGCGAAGCTTTCCTGCCTCGCGGGCTTTGGCGTAGGAGCCGAGTTCTACCAGATCAGCGTAACGGACGATCTCGGCAGCGATGAATCCGCGCTCGAAGTCTGTGTGAATCACGCCAGCGGCCTGCGGTGCCTTGCACCCATCGGGGAACGGCCAAGCGCGCGTCTCTTTCTCGCCAGTGGTCAGATAAGTGCGCAGACCGAGCAGCTTGTAGACGGCCTTGATCAAATTTGAAACGCCACTGTCTGTCACGCCAAGCTCTTCGAGGAACATGACTGCATCTTCGGCATTCAGATCGATCATCTCCTCTTCGATGCGGGCAGAAATGACCACTATCTCTGCACCGTGAGTTTCCTCTGCATACCTCATCACCGGTGCGACCAGTGGGTGATTCAGCGGTTCTGCCTGCGCACCAGCAAGATCCTCCTCGGAAACGTTGCAGGCAAAAAGTGTCGGCTTGGAACTCAGCAGAAAAAACTCTCGCATGAGCTTCTTTTCTTCGAGTGACAGCTCCATCGTCAGCGCTGGCCTGCCATCGTCGAGATGCGGCATCAGCTTGTCCATCAGCGCGATCTCGCGCTTAGCGTCCTGCTCTCCGGTCTTCGCTTTCTTCTCGCGCGACTTGTAGCGCTTCTCCAGCATCGCCAGATCCGCCAGGATGAGTTCCGCATTGATCACCTCGATGTCACGCAAAGGATCGACGCTTCCCATCTCATGCACGATGTCGTCGTTGTGAAAACACCGCACCACCTGCACTTCGGCATCGACCTCACGGATGGTCGCCAGGAACTGGTTACCAAGTCCGGCACCTTCACTGGCACCCTTCACGAGGCCAGCGATATCGACGAACTCGATCGCAGTTGGAATCAATTTCTGCGACTTCGATAGTGCCGATAGTACAGCAAGACGCTCGTCCGGAACGATGACGACACCCTGATTAGGTTCGATCGTGCAGAACGGATAGTTTGCGGCCTCCGCCTTACGCGTTCGCGTCACGGCGTTAAATAAAGTTGATTTACCGACGTTCGGCAGTCCGACAATTCCAGCTTGCAGCATAAGGCGGCGACGTTAGACGAGAATTCTCCGACACGCCAGCGGGAGTTGGAGGAAATCGCCGACGCTCGTTTTGCCGCATTTCCGCCTTTAGCAGCGCACAATATACAGTGCAACGAGTGCCAGAATGCCTCCTATTGCGACCGTCATGGCAGCGATCTTGATCCACAGTGGCTGAGAATCCAGATCCGGCATGCTCCCTGATTCTGACTCTGTCGATGCCTGCTCGTGAGGTTCCATGATGATGTGTGAGGCGCAATCTGTTGAAGCGAAATTCACTGCCGGCCATCAAAGCCCACAGCGCTGCTCGACCACAGAAGAGATCGGTCGATTCTCTAAGTAGTCAAGCGCTTGCGCAGTCTCCTCGGCATCGGGTGCGCGACCAAGCACTTGCTGAAATGCCAAACGAGCCCGAGCCGCAGGATCCGGTTAGTTCGGCAACCGTCGGGCGGCAATGCCACCTTTGCGACTGAGCGATGCAAAGGCCGCCCGGTAGTGCTCTTCATCGACACCTTTGAGCCATGACCTGGTCTGGCAAACGTTGATCCAAATATGCGGCACATCTGGAGTCTGTCACATCCTTGATTGGTACATCTTGCTACCATCTTCCAATTGGCGCATGGAAAAAATCCGAAGATAGGCTATACCTAGCACCATGAAACCCAGACTCGCCTGCTCGATTGTTTTCGCCGCCACTGTCTTTGCCTCGTCGGGATGTGGAACTACCAAAAAAAACGCAGACAATGACGGTATCTATAACGACTACGAAAAGAAGAAAAGATCGATGAGCGAGAAAATGAGCGACTGGATGGATCGATCCCGCGAACGCGAGAACGAAAAGTTCAAGCGTATGTTCGACCGGGCGACTGGGTGATCGCCTTTCGCTCAGGGCTTCCCGGCCCGAAGACTCGAACGCATCAAACAAACAAGCTGACCACCATAATCAGCAAAAATGCCACAAGCGATATCGCAGTCGAAACCAAAGTCCAGGTCTTCAAAGTCTCCGCCTCACTCATACCAAAATAGCGCGAGATCATCCAGAAACCGGAATCGTTCACGTGCGAGAAGCCGGTCGCCCCGGCGGCGATCGCCACAGTGATCAGTGCAAGTTTAGGATCACTGAGGCCATCGACAAATCCATACATCAGCCCCGCCGCAGTGAGCATCGCGACCGTCGCCGAACCTTGCGCGATCCGTACCAGCGTCGCAAACAGCCAGGCCAACATGACCAGTGGGATGCCCGAGCCCTCGAAGGCGCCCGCCAGCGCATCTGCGATTCCCGTCGCGATCAACACTCCTTTGAACACTCCGCCAGCACCCGTGATCAGGATGATGATCCCAGCCGGGCCGAGGGAGCTCGTGCAAAGCTCCAACAGCTCATCCTTGCCGGCACCTCGCCTGGTGCCCAGGAAGAACACCGCGAAAAGTGTCGAGAGCAACAGGGCAATCACTGGGTAGCCAAGGAAATGGATCAACTGCTGCCAGATCGGCGCAGCGGCCAGTGCGCCCGCCAACTTGGCCTTCCGGGCGTCGCTCGACAGCCCGTCTGCCAAATCGGATGCGACTACTTGTTCGACGATCGTATTGCACAAAATGAGGCCAATCGGCAACGCAATCAGACCAAAGATCAGCGCGAATGAAGGCAGCTTTTGGCCGCCTCCGGCTTGTTCCGGTGCGGCAATCCTTGCGGCGACCGGCAGCGGAACGTCGACGAGCTTTGCAATCCGCGAGCAAAGTAAAGGCCCACAGATCAACGCCGTCGGCAGGCCGATGGCAACGCCAAACAGAATGACCCAACCGAGGTTCACCCCGAGGATGTAGCCCACCGCCACTGGTCCTGGGGTCGGCGGGACAAAGGCGTGCGAGACGGCCATCCCCGCTACAAGAGGCAGACCGAAGACCAGAAGCGGTTTCTTGGTGTCACGCGCAAGCGCATAAAGCAGTGGAGCGAGGATGACGAGTGCTACGTCAAGGAACACTGGAACCGAAATAATGAAACCGGTCAGCATCATCGCCCAGGGCGCTCGGCTCACCCCGAACTTACTCAGCATCGTGTTGGCGAGCGACTGGGTTCCACCAGAGTGCTCCAACAGCGCGCCAAAGATGGCACCGATCCCGATGATCGTGGCGATGAATCCAAGTGCGCCGCCCATTCCGTTGACGACCGTGTCACCAATCTTTGTCAGCGAAACCGCATAAGGGTTTTTGAGGGATCCAGCTTTGACCGTCGGGCCCTCTGGAAGTGGTTTATTGGGCTCCCTGGGCTCCGCCACCAGACGGTCAG
>JAQCER010000242.1 GCA_027618625.1 Verrucomicrobiota bacterium | reverse complement strand
GCTTTGCGCTTTGATCCTCTATGCCCTCGCGGATCCCTGTTTTAGCGTTGCGAATCCCGGATTGAGCCTTTATCTGGGACGGGTGCGGCTGCAGATTCTCCCGGATTCTCAGAGCTACGAGGTATTCCCCAGCAACACCACGAAGTCGATCGTAACGCCATCGTTCATCCAGACCCAGTTCCAGATCATCACCAGTAAGGAAACGCTGTACGAGGTGATCGATGAGATGCAGCTCGTAAAGAAATGGGACGACGCCAAGACTCGCGCAGACGCGTACGGTCTATTGCTCGACAAACTCGAAACGAAGGAGGTTAGAGGAACCGACTTGATCGACATTGAAATCTTCCACACCGATCCGCAGGAAGCAGCCGAGCTGGCGAATGCCATCGGTCAGGCCTACAAGAATCGACGGACTGAGATCGAAACCACTCGTTCGAATCAGGCCCTGGATATGCTCAATGCCCAGCTAATCTTGCAGGAGCAAAAAGTTGAAGATGCCAGGCAAAAGATGATTGAATTGATGGAGAAGTTCAACATCGTCGATATAAGTGATCCCGCTGAGCCGTCCTCTGATTCACCGAGAACGTCAACTGGACCCGCACTCGCAGATGCCGTCGCCGCTACCCTTGAAAAGGAACGCGCAGTCTTTGATGCCAAGACACAGGTGGCCACGATCTGGGAGCTCGACGAAGAACTGAAGGCGCAGTGGATGCTGAAAGCTGACCTGCTTCCTGACGCTGCAAAAAATGCTTACGATGAATCTGCGCCATTGGAAGGCCAGTATGCGCTGCTTGTGGCATCGGGACTGGCATCGGACGCAGAACTCCTCAAACTCAGAAATTCGATCGATGCGAAACAGGGGATCCTTCTGAAAGCCACGGCGGATGCGATGGAGCTGCTGCAAGCGGAGGTAAGGATCGCCGAGCTGACACTGAAGAGCCATCAGGGTATGGTTGACGAGTTGAAGGATATGATGATGCTTGAGCGAAAGAGCTACGCGACGTACCAGGAAGCGAAGAGTGGCTACACCTCGCAGCGAGCGATACTCAATGACATGCACAGGGCATTGCTGGAAGAAAAAGTCGATCTTTCCCTTCCCAAGAATCCGATCAACATACATGAAAATGCTGAGCCCAACGAAGTTCCAGCCCGTCCGAGAGTCCGGCGAACGATGATGCTGGCCGCGGCCACCAATCTACTCTGGTGCATTCCAGGCGGCCTCATTGTCATGTATTTCGCCATGCTCTACACCACCCGTCAGCAACGCCTGGCCGTGCACTCGGATCAAATTCCTGAAGCGATCGAACTGGACGCGGAGGAAGTGGAATCCTCAGCGCCACCTTACAGCAAGGGCGACGAAAACTGGTAAACTAACGAAAGCAATTAAAGCAATTAAAGCATTTCACCCGGTGCCTCATCGTCACAGCGAGATCTGCTGGCTGTCGTCATTCCATTGGTGACGATGTCACTTCTCATGGTCTGGCTGATCCTGATCAACAGCAAAGCCAAAGAATCACTCCTTCCCAAACCCGTTCGTGGACAACTCAGCGTGGTTCCAAAGTATGTCTCGGTTCTAGCGTCCTCAGCGGTGCTCTTTGCCGCGTTGAGCGCCTACCGAATTGCAATGGCGCTACCAGGAACCGCCGATCTAATAGTGATCGGCAGCGTCGTGTTCCTCTGCCTCCTCAACTACGCAGCCAGCCCGATCGTGAACCGCCTGGCGATCGACTTCCGCTCACGTTACGGATTCGCATTGTTCTAGCATCGCAAGAAGAGTTCTCGCACTGGAGACTCCGGCGGCGTTAGGATCGCGGCGAATCCCTCGATCCGATTGAAACTCCAATACACTACTGCTTTTCTCCTGCTCAGCGCAATCGCCCGCGCTGAGGATCCCTTTGAGCAAATCGCCACTGCCTACGCTTCGAACACGCTGCCCATCCTGCAGGGCCGATGCTTCGATTGCCACGATGCAGACTCCAAGAAGGGCGAACTGGACCTTGAACGCTTTGGCTCACTCACCGAGGTGCGCAGTGAGCCAGAAATCTGGCAAAAGGTTGTAGAGCAAATCGAAATCGGTGAAATGCCCCCGAAGGACAAGGAGCAACTCACTCCAGAGCAGCGCGAGCAATTGCTTGCCTGGACAAAAGCGTATCTCAACGCCGAAGCGCATGCCAATGCCGGTGATCCAGGCCCGGTCACGCTGCGTCGACTCAACAACGACGAATACACGTACACGGTCCGCGATCTGACGGGAATCACCACCCTCGATCCTGCGAGCGAATTTCCGGTCGACAGCGCAGCCGGCGAAGGATTCACCAACACTGGCGATGCACTCGTAATGTCCCCCGCCCTGCTCGAAAAATATTTTACGGCTGGCAAGAAAATCGCGGAACACGTTGTCCTGCTTGAGAACGGTTTTCGGTTCTCGCCCAGCACGAGCCGTCGCGATCGTGCGAATGCCATCGTCGATCAGATCCGCTCACTCTATCTTGAAAAACTTAAGGCACCGATGATCGACTTCGGCTACCGCAGCGGCAAGGAAGTAGGCGAAGTCCGCCCCACGAGCACGAGTGAAGGCCTGCTGCATTGCGAGCCTTACATTCACACACTGATTGCCCATCGTGAAGCGTTAAAGGATGAATCCTCCGTCTCGCGCATCGCTGGAGAGGCTGGATTGAACGCCAAATACCTCGCCATTTTAGCGAAACAACTGCTTGGCGATCGGCGCGATCCCTCTCCACTCGTCGATCGCCTCAGCCAACGCCTGCAAACGGCAACAGTGGACGAGGCACCAGCAATCGCTGATTGGATTCGCGGCTGGCAGAACCAACTGTGGACGTTCCAGTCGGTTGGACACCTTGGAATCATTCGCCCATGGCAGGCACCCGCGAACCCGATGAGCGATCTAAGCGATCTGCAATGGAAGCTCACTCCTGCCGGTGACGGCAACAGCGTCGATCTGTCACTGCAGGCAGCACCTCTGGGAGGGGAGAACACTGTCGTGCTTTGGGAACAACCTCGCGTCTTGCGCCCCGGAAAATCGCCTGTCCTCTTGCGCGATGTTCCAGCTGCCACCGCCGCATTCTCTCGGTATCGCTCCCAGACGCTCGCCTCTTTGGAACAGCTGCTGGCAATCGCCTTCCAGGCAAAACGATCCGGCGATGCCGAAGTCGATACAGCCACCCTTGCGCGCGACCACGCAGTCAGTCCCGATAGCGTGAATGCCCTTTTTTCGTGGCTTGGCATCGCCAGCTCCGGGAAAACTGTGATTGCAGAACCGCTGACGGGGCGCATCGAACAAGTCGCCGGCCAGAACGACATTCAAGGCTGGACGCAACCGGAACTGGCCGATCTTTCCATTATCGGCAATGGCACAGACGCCACGGCACGCATTCCGGGCGAAGCACCGCCACGGCGAGTAGTGGTCCATCCTCGGCCTGAGCGATGGATTGCAGCGGGCTGGCAGAGTCCCATTTCTGGCAATGTCAGGATCACAGCCCATGTGCAGGGTCGGCACAGCGGTTGCGGTAACGGAGTGACCTGGGCACTCCAGCAACGCCGAGGCGGCCAGAGACGCGTATTGCGCTCAGGAGAGATCGGCACCGGAGGCATCGCGCCGATTGAACCCGTCGATCGATTTGAACTCCGGCGGGGCGATCTCGTATCGATCACCATCGGCTCCCGCGATGGCAACCATTCTTGTGACCTGACGGAGATCGAACTCAGCATCACCGAGATCGATGGTGAGCAACGTTCGTGGTCACTTGCGAAGGACTGCGCATCTTCCATGCTCGCGGGAAACCCCCACCCGGACAGTCACGGCAACCTCGCCGTGTGGCACTTTTTTTACGGCTTGAATGAGGGTGACGGCAACTGGCAAACGATTCCCGATGGCTCATTGCTGGCAGAGTGGATGACCGCCACCACCGAATCACAGGCATCCGCTCTCGGAGCCCGAATCGCGACACTGGCGGCTAAACCGTCGCACGATCTCACCGGCCCAAATGCTGAACTCCTGCGGCAACTTACCGCTGTCGACGGCGCATTGTTTGGCCACACCGATTTCACTGCCCTGGCGGCCACGGCCACACCTCAGGAAATCGCCGACTCCCCGTTTGGACTTGATCCCGCCCGGTTCGGCAGCGACGGCAGTCTCTTGGCCGAAGGAGGCAAGCCGATCGAATCATTCACCCTCCCTGCCGATGTCTTCGGAAAAGATGCCACATTCGCCGTAACAGGCAGGCTTCACGAATCGAGCTCAGCCCGGGCAGCTGCGCAGTTGCAAGTTATTGCGGGCACGACCGGCACCGCACAAGTTGAAAGTCTCGCTCCCGGTGTTCCCATCACAGCAAGCGGCGGCTCCAGTGCCGGCCCCACAATCGTTGGCGGATTCGATGCATTTCGCGCTCTTTTCCCGGCCGCGATCTGTTACACCCGCATCGTCCCGATCGACGAAGTAGTAACATTGGTGCTTTACCATCGGGAGGACGAACACCTCTCGCGATTGATGCTGACGGACGAAGAAACTGCCAGGCTTAATCGTCTCTGGGATGAATTGCACTTCGTCAGTCAGGATGAATTTCAGATCGTTGCCGGACTCGAACAGATCCTGGAATTCGCTACCCAGGATGCTGACCCATCTCGCTTTTTCCCACTGCGGGAACCCATCGCGACACGCGCCGCCGCATTGAAAGCGCGCCTGGTGGCTGCCGAGCCAGCTCAGCTCGATGCGCTGATGAATTTCGTCCCGCTTGCATACAGGCGCCCGCTGACAGCTGATGAAACTGCTCGCCTGCGGGCGCTCTATGCGACGCTGCGTGACGAGGAGATTCCCCAGGAAGAAGCCTTCCAACTCCTTCTCGCCCGCATCTTTTCATCGCCCCAGTTTTTGTATCGATCGGAAATGCCATTCCCGGCAGGAAAGCAAGGCCCGGTCGACGCATGGGAATTGGCCACGCGCCTCAGCTATTTCCTCAGCGCTTCGACACCGGATGCGGAACTTCGCCAGGTCGCTGCCGATGGCAGTTTACTTGATTCCAGTGTGCTCGCCGCTCAGACTACGCGCATGCTTCAGGATGACAAGGCGCGAAGGCTCGCAATCCAGTTTGCATGCCAATGGCTGCACGTGCGCGACTTTGATCAACTGGACGAAAAAAGCGAGAGCCGCTTCCCTGAGTTTGCGACCCTGCGGGGCGCGATGTACGAAGAAACGATCCTGTTTTTCACCGATCTCTTCCAGAACAATGGATCGATTCTCGACATTCTTAATGCCGATTACCTGTTCGCGAACGACGAGCTCGCCACCTTCTACGGCCTCCGGGAAAAACCCACCGGATGGCACAAAATCGAGGATGCCCGAACCAAAGGCCGCGGCGGCATTCTCGCAATGGCAACCACCCTGGCAAAGCAATCGGGAGCCTCACGCACCAGTCCGATCCTGCGTGGCAACTGGGTGTCAGAAACATTGTTAGGAGAAAAACTCCCAAAGCCCCCACCGGGCGTCCCCACCTTGCCCGAAACACCACCCGCTGGCCTCACCGAGCGCGAACTCATCGAGCAACACAGCTCAGATCCGTCCTGCGCCAAGTGTCACGCCCGCATCGATCCCTACGGCTTCGCCCTGGAAAGCTACGATACCATCGGCCGCTTGCGGGAAGCAGCGAACACCAACACACAACTCGTCGACGGCACGGCGCTAAATGGCCTCGACGGACTCCGCCACTACCTTGCAGACACCCGTCGCGAAACCTTCCTCCGCCAATTCTGCCGCAAACTCCTCGGCTACGCCCTCGGCCGCTCCGTGCGTCTGTCAGACCAACCATTGCTGGATGCGATCACCGAAAAACTGGGTGCCGATGGGTATCGCCTGCACACCGCCATCGAAATGATCGTGCAAAGTCCGCAGTTCCGAGAAATCAGGGCCGTTATGGACTAGTACCAAAGCGACTGGCTCAAGGATTCTGGCGAATGGATTTGGATTTTACGCCGGAGGGTTGCAGCTTGTGGACGGCAAATCGAAAAGCTTTCAAACAATGGCCCTTCCGGGAGTTTAGTGGGTAGAGAGGGAAATGGCCATGTCTAGCTTGCCGCAGAAGAAGAG
>JAQCER010000241.1 GCA_027618625.1 Verrucomicrobiota bacterium | reverse complement strand
AGGATGACGTTGTTCGATCCCATTCCAGTGACTAGCCCACGGCTGCCGTCGCTGAGCCAGGCAATCCCCCGAGGATCGCCGATCGACTGATAGCGCAGCTCCGTCGATGTGCTGTGGGAAGAATAGTCGAGATGGGGATTGAGGTCGGTGACCACTTTTGCCACAAGCCCAGCAGGATCAAAACTGCCGCAGTTGACGCGAACAAAAGTGCCATTGATCACTGGCTCGAAGCGCACTTCGTTGGTCGCTTCCGTGCCGACTACCGTCACGACTCCCGTCGCCGGATTCACCGCCAGGGCCATGCAAAGGTTCATCAGACGGGTGGTGTAGGTAACGGCAAGTGTCGCGGTATCGATGATCGCGACATCGTTGTCAATAAGCTCCCAGCCGACCGGCCGACCCGACGCTGCGGCTTTCTCGCCGGATACGAATTCGGTCCAATCTCCGTCGTTGTCATCGAGCCATCGACCGTCATCTGATTGCTTGACGATCAAACCCACTGGTGGGGCCTCCGGCAGGGACGCATTGAGGGGAGGATCAAACTCGTCTCCTTTGTTGGGCGGAGGATTCTGCCCGCGATACGGACCTTGCCGATTGCTCACCACATTGGGCGGAAACACGAGAATGGAATCCAGATCAGCCCCACCTCCCAACAACGTTGTGCCATTGCCGGACTCAAACACAGCCACATACACTTTCGTCCCATCCGGGCTCACCGCCAGGGCTCTGGGATCCTCCCCTTCGATCGGAATAGCGGTCGCAGCTGAATCCAGATTATCGAGGTCAAACGCCAGCACCGTATCGACTGACGAACAGGTAACGAAGGCCCGCATCGGGTCCCCCGCGAAGACAACGTCGGCAGGCTCATCTTTGGTTTCGATGGTACGGACGACGGCGTTGGCAGTGAGGTCTACGATGCTGACGCTGTCGGACAATTGGTTCACGACCCACAACTCTGTGCTGGTGCGAAAGCGGGCGGTCACCGGCTCAACTCCCACTGGAATGGAGACGACCCACTTTGGATCTGAAGTGCCGTTGATCTGAAATATTTCAACCCGATTATCCACCGTGTTGCACGCAGCCAGAACGGCACCGTTCGGGCTGAGATCCAGCGGGAACACCTGCGGAGTCTCGAAGTTACGGAAACTACCATCAGGCACTTGTGCGATCAGCGGCATAGCAGAAACCACGCAGCACACGGCCGCGGACGGGAGGAAATTCAGTCGTGACATCACGCTTGGAGCCTAGGCGATTCCTTCTATTTGGCAACCGCTACCGAACCGGCCTGAATTTCACGCCACGTTCATGTGCCCAGTGCTCAAGCTGCACCAGAAGCCGATCGCGGTCTTTGTCGTGAAGAATCAGATGGGAGCTGTCCGGAAAGTAAACTTTCGCCTTGTCCGCAGTTCCCGCTTCCTCAACAAAACTCTCAACATGCTCCCTGGAAGTGAAGACGTCATTGGCAGTGTAAAAAACCAACAGGGGTATACCAATCGCTGATCCAGCCTGGCTGCTCGTGCTTATCAATCTTTCAACCTCGCGGAACAAGCGAAACGTGAACGCCTCGACATAGTGCGGAGTCTTCTCCATTTGCTCTTTATGCGTCGTCGTGCAGGTAACATTCTGATCGCGGACGGATCGACCGCCAAGACTCTCCAGAGAAATCCGTACGCCTGGAGCAATCCTCATGAGCGTGCGGACGACGACTACTTTCCATGGCATCGGCATCTGCCGAATCGCGGTGACCGGCGAGGCAAGAATAAGTCCGTCGACAGGCAAATTTTCAGCCGACCTATGAGTTGAATCGGCCAGGGCGTGCAATGCGATCAGCGCCCCCATGCTCTCACCATACCAGAAAACGGGGACGCCGGGGTGGTGCCTCTTTACTTGGTCTGTGAAGGAATAGAGGTCATCGATCCAGACACTGGCAGATCGAATATCGCCCTGCTTGCGCTTGTCCGGATCATTGCCCTGCCCGCGAAGCTCCACTGCGTAGACCACCGCATCCCGTTTCTCGCCAAAGTATTTTCCCAGCGCCCAGAAGTCACTGGCAGCGCCACTCAGACCATGGACACATATAAAAACGCACGACGGGCTCTTCGCCACATCGCTATCCCTGGCCGGCCAGCGGGTGTAGGGCATAGGCTTGCCATCGGCTGCTGTCCATGCCAGTCTGTCAGGCGGAACGGCGGGAAACCGCGGCGACCTATCAGCGGGCACGATGGACGAGCACTGGCACAGAGTCAGGCACAATGGAAGAATGAGGAGGAACGGTAAACGAGCCAAAACACGATGACCTCAGGCATCGAGACCGACTTCCGCAGTGGAAACCACGTTCTGCCCGGCACCAAATGCATCGGACAACACACAGTAAACAAATTCACCGATGTTCGGAACACCCGACGCGCGCGGCCCCGCAACATTCAGATAGGCGATGCGGTGCTCGATCACAAATTCCGCGAGTCGGTCGGCAGGATCTCCGGCGTGCACTCGGGCAATATGCATGTGCGGTTTGTTCCATTTCTGGGCAATGCGCAAGGTCGCAAGGGAACCTCCTGTTACATCCTCATCCAGGGTGAAAACGACTGTGCCATCCGAGTCGCGAACATTCCACTCGGTGCGAACCATGTATCCTCGCTCCGGAGTCTCTTCGAGAACGTAACGTTCTGGCACCTTACCGTCCTCAGCCAGCCTCCCCTCCGGGCACCAACCATGGTGCGGAACACCGTGGTCCAGCGCCCAGTCGAGCGCCGCACGGTCTGCACCTGTCTGGCCGCCCGAAATGATTGCCTCTAGCGTATGCCGGGTCACTCGTCCTTTTGCTCCGGCTTCTGAGGAAACTCTACTTTCACTGGAGGAGTTACCCGAACTTCACGCTTGGGCTCTTGTCCAGGGTTCGCAGGAATCTCCACCTTTACGGGAGGGGTCACAGCGGTGGCCTTGTTGTCGGGCCTGGGAACGCGAACGGGAGGAGTCACGGCAGAGCTGCCCACTCCCGGCGTCGGGCGCTGAGTTGGAGCCTCAGAGCTGACGAGTTCCACTTCCATCACCAGCGCCTCGTTGCCCCCAATCACATTGTTCCGGGGTTCCATCCCATAACCAATCTCATGCGGAATGTAGAATTTGTACTTCGCACCAGGACTCATCATCAACATCCCCTCCTTCCAACCAGGAAGAATGTAGTTCGACTTCAGACTCAGGCGCTTCGGGTTCCCAGCATCTGTTTGATCAAAGACCACTCCGTCCACTGTGGTGCCTTTATAGTTCACCATCACTGTATCGTCTGCGCCAGGCTTGTCGCCCTTGCCCTCTGCCACGACTTCGTACTGCAGACCGCTCTCCGTAACCTTGACACCTTCACGCTTCTTGTTCTCCTCAAGAAAAGCCTTGCCCTTCGCCTCGTTCGCCGCCGCGCCGGCTGCAATCTCTGCATCGCGAATCTTCTTCAGCCCAGCCTCAAGATCACTCATCGCCTGACGTTGATCTTCGCGACTCACCTTCGGCTCGGCGTATTTAAAAGCATCACTGAGTCCGGCAATCAGCTGGTCCATGTCCACTTTCGCATCGCGGTGGGCAATCTGCAGGGCAATCGATGCTCCTACGGCATAGCTAAAGTCTTTGCCGCCATCGAACACTGACGCCATACCTTTTTTCAGCGCCTCCATATCGGGCTCCTGGCCACGGAAAAAGTAACGGTTATTCGGCCCGAAATACATTCCCAGAGCGTAGCTCTGGAAAGCGACATCGGAGGCGAACTTCTCCCGCGACGAAGGCGTGGCCGGCGCGATGCCTGATTCAGGCGTGGGGGGTTGCGGTGTAGCCTGCGTGGTTGGCTTGGGCGCGGCCGTGTCCTGGGCAGAAAGCGGTGCTGCCAGCAGCATGGACAAGGCGGAGATTACAGCGGTGGATCGCTTCATACGGTGCATGTTTCCTTCTCTGATAAAGATTATAGGTTACTGATCCCACGTTTCTTCGGGGGGTTCACCGACATTCTACCGAAGCCGGGACTTTGGTCAAGGAGTCGTTACAGCCGCCCCCAACAGCCCCCGAACTGGTCAGCAAGGCAATTTAACCTGCTCACGATCGGTTGCAGTTACGCAATTCCTGCTGCACGGTCGGTTTTGGCCTGACCTCCGCTATCTGGAAATCAGCGCCTTCCAGTCATGAGCCAGAAGCCGATCATCGCTATTGTGGGACGCCCGAATGTCGGGAAGTCCGCCGTATTCAACCGACTCGCCGGAAGGAGAATCTCGATTGTCCATGACCAGCCTGGCGTGACAAGGGACAGGATCACAGTGGATTGCAACCGCCTCAAGTGGCCGGTGACACTGATCGACACCGGAGGAATTGGTGCCGCAATTGACGATGAGCTGATGGCCCAGGTCGATGCCGAGGTGGACATTGCCCTTGAGGCCTCAGACGTCATTCTGCTCGTGGTCGACGGCAAAGACGGGATGACTCCGGTCGATGAGGCAGTAGCACAACGGCTTCGGCGCAAGAATCATCCGGTGGTGTTGGCGGTAAACAAAGTGGACACCGACAAGCACCGGGACATGGTCAGCGACTTCGCACGTCTCGGCTTCAATGCCAGCACAGCAACAAGCGCAGCACATGGCCTCGGCTTCCCTGAGCTGAACGAGCTGCTGGAAGCTGCGATTATGAAGGTCTATCCCGACCTGGCAACGACACGTTCTGACACAGCAGAAACCGATCCAACCGATTCAGCGGAAGGTGAAGGCGAAGGCGAAGAAGGCGCGGCTCTTGCGACGGAGACCGAACCGCCCACGCAGATCGCGATCGTTGGTCGCCCGAATGTCGGCAAGTCATCACTCATCAATGCAATCCTGGAGGACCGGCGCACGATCGTCAGCGACATGATGGGAACCACTCGCGATGCCGTTGACATCCCCTACGAACGCAGTGGCAAATCGTTCGTGCTCATCGACACGGCCGGAATCCGCAAACGCACCAAGCGGGATACGGTGGTTGAGGTTTTCAGCGTGATGCGTGCCGAGCGTAGCATTCGGCGGGCCGATCTGTGTGCGCTTGTGATCGACGCGAGCGTCGGCGTCCGTGAGCAGGATCGAAAGATCGGTCAACTGATCGTAGAAGAGAACAAGCCCTGTGTCATCGTCGTCAACAAATTCGACCTCTACCATCCGACAGCATCCTTCAAAGAACGATGGGAACAACTTCAGGAGGAACTGCGACGAGACCTGTTCTTCCTCCACTATGCGCCGCTCGTCGCAGTATCCGCCAAGGAAGGCCAATACTTGAAGAAAGTATTCGCGGCAATCGAACGCGTCCGGGACGCGTCGCGAGCAGGCCTCAGCACTGGAGCGCTCAACCGGCTTCTGCAGCGCGCCATGGAACAGAATCCCCCACCAGCAGAGAAACGCAGGAGGCTGAATGTTTTCTACGCCACACTCGCTCGCGAACAACGCCAGAAACAGATCATGGCGCCGGACATCGTGCTCTTTCTGAACGATCGAAACCTTCTCCGCGAAGCGTACCAACGTTATCTCGAGAATCAGATCCGCAAAGAATGCGCCTACGAAGGCCTGCCGATCCGATTCGACGTCCGCGAACGCCGCCGCACGGAGAAGAAAAAGAAGAAATAGGCGGGGTGCCCGAATAGAACGTTGGGGCGGAACCCCACAGCGGATCGAATCAGCCACTGCGTAGAAACCGCCGCACAGAAGCCAGCATGATCCCAACTCCGCCTATGACAAACAATCCTGGAAACCACACGGTGTAAGCCACGGATCTGGTATCCTTTTTCAAGACCGCCTCCGATGGATTCTTCGGATCGACGAAGCAGATCGCCTGCGATCGAACCGGATAGCGCTCGGCAATCGCTTCCACCTCTTTGACATGGGCGGATCGCATAGCCATTCTCCGGAAGCGGGTCGATCGATACTGGCTTCCGGAGAATGCGTATTCGTACTCGATCTCAAGCTCATGGGATAAACCTGGCGAATGGGGCGTGGGCCTCTCGGTTTTCACCCGGGATTTCAAGATGGTGCATGGAGTCTCCTGCCATGTATCGGCATCAAGCACCTTGGCGAAGCCCATTCCCAGCAAGGCGTACACGAATAGCCCTCCCATTGCTG
>JAQCER010000240.1 GCA_027618625.1 Verrucomicrobiota bacterium | reverse complement strand
CATCGGCTACAATGTCGCCACTGGCGAATACGTTGACCTGATTTCTGCTGGTGTGGTTGACCCAACCAAGGTTACCCGCAGCGCACTGCAGAATGCTGCATCGATCAGCGGACTTCTCCTTACCACGGAGTGTCTCATCACTGACCTTCCTGAAAAGGAAGAGCCAGCTGGTGGTGGTCATGACCACGGCATGGGCGGCATGATGTAATCGTCCCGCGCCAGGCTGATTCCATTACGAGAATCTAAAGAAGCCGAAGCCGGGTGGACGCAAGTCCATCCGGCTTTTTTTCTTCAGAGTGGATTTTCGGTTCCGCGCGGGCTGCCTGAACGGATAATGTCAAAGGACACTCGAACGTCCTGACAAACGATCGAACATTTCGCTGATTCTACGGTTCGCGATTTTCCAGTTCCTGTGTCCAACGAAGTATAAACCAGACAGGGATGATGCAGACGAAGCCGAACGAGCAGTCGATGAGTTGCCAGTAGAAGGGGATGCCTCTGATGGGGCCGCAAATCAGGGCCAGGGGGATGACCAGGATACAGGCTGCGAGGCCGACTTTCAGGTTGCCTCGGTAGCGGACGGGATCGCTGTAAACCGGCAGGAAGAAAAGGGCGATAATGATGTGGCCGAAAGCAAGCCAGTCGGTGCCGTAGGCGATGAAGGGATAGGCTTCGCCGGTGACGACGAGGCCTTCGCGGACTTTCATGATCCAGTGGGCGAAGCCAGCGTAGGCCGTCGGGTCGTAGTTGTCATTTTGAACGAACACAGATGCCATCAACTTGAGTTCCCACTCCAGCGGGAACGCGGTCACGCCACTGGCGATCAGGCCAAAGATGATGAACACCAAGGCGATGCGGATCCGCTTAAGAAGTAAGGACGCGCTCATATGATCGGTCTATACCGGGCGGGGCAAAGTTAAACCCGTAGGGGAGCAGGCGGTCAATGTCGAAAGCCTCGCAGAGGGTGCCTGGTTCGGCGGTGTCGACGAGTATCAGAGCTTCGCTGGCATCGCTCGAACGTGCGATGAACTCGCGAATGGTTTGTCGGCAAATGCCGCACGGCGAGCGATCGCAGAGCGGACTGGTAAGGGAGTCGGCAGTTGAGAGGGCGAGGTAACGCAGTGCACGGAAGCCGAGGCTCGATGCGGCAGCCAGTGCGGAGCGTTCGGCACAGATGGTGGCGCCGTAAGAGCCGTTTTCGACATTGGCCCCGGTGATGATTCGCCGTTCCGGATCGTCGGCCATGACTACCGCTGCTCCTACATGGAAATTCGAATACGGGGCATGGGCATTCGCCGCAGTTGCACGCGCGGCGGTCAGCAGTTGTTGAGCCAGCGCGGCATCAATGTTAACCCGCTTCTCAGGCAAGTGATGACCTGGAACGATGATGCGTCCCGCAGGCGATTCGATGATCGAATCCGCGATGGCGACTTGAGGCAAAATGATGGTGATGGAGGAGTCGCGCACGAATCTTCAAGCACGCATCAGAAGCCAAACGGGGTCTTGTCCGCTTTCTTAGGTTTGCTGCCGCCGCCCTGTGCGGAATCGTCCTGAGGTTGAGCGCGGTTGGTGGTGGGTTTCTTCAGCGCTTCTTTGCTAAAATCCACGTTGGAAGAGAGCAGCGTTCCCATGAAATACGAGCCGCCGCCGACAAACATGAGTGCGAAAAGTGTGAGCATCACCATTTCACCGATGGGTGGTCGCAGGCGGGGATGCGGATTTTTGCGCCAGTGGTAGTAGAGCACCGGCGCTACCGCAACTACGCCGACAATAAAAAAAATCGCGCTGATGTGTGTGCTTGTCATGGAATCTGCTGTTGAAGGTGCCTTCCGCTGCCGGACAATTATGATCGAAAGCGGCTTCTCACCGTAGTAAGCGGAAGCAGTTTTCGCAATGCGTTTTTTAGAATGCGTTTTTTGCAGCCTGCTTGAATGCTTCGGATTCTGAAACCAGCAAACTGGGCGAGGTGGGATCAGTGCTCCCTGACCTGAACCGATCTAAGCCGAATTGGCGGGATGTCTATCTGTGGGATCGTACCGAAGGCAAGCTCGCCAACTTCCGAGCCGGGCCCGAAGGCCGGAGGGATTGATTATCCCAGCAGATCGAGCATCCGGTCGATCGTCACTTCGGCCAGCGACTTCACTGCGAGGTCTGCCTCTCCCAGTGCCTCGAGCGGATGCGTCGTTGCCACCGCGATCACTTTGGAACCCGCAGCCTTGCCGGCGGCGATGCCCACGTGGGCGTCTTCGAAGACGATGCAATGCTCAGGCAGGCGGTTCACTTTTCCTGCCGCTGTGATAAATATGTCGGGCGCAGGTTTTCCGCGAGTGACGTCTTCCGCGCCGGAGATCGCCTGAAAACGGTGACCCAGGCCGATGACCTCGATGATCGTCTCAATGTTCTTCAGCGGTGTCGACGAGCCTACGGAGCATGGGACGCCGGCTGCATTCAATGCCTCAAGAAATTCCACCACTCCGTCCAGGGGTGCGATGCCGTCGCGGCGAACGACCTCGCGGTAGAGGGCTTCTTTGCGGTCGGCCAGTTCAGCGATCTTCGCATGTTCACCCGGCTCGGCCCACGGCGTGAACTCTGGGATGATCTGCTCGTTGCGCATGCCAAACGTCAATTTGAAGAAGTTAGCTGCCAGCGGCTTGCGCAGTTCTTCCGCCATGATGGCCCACGCCTCTCTGTGTTGTTCGGCGGAGTCAATAATGATGCCGTCCCAGTCAAAGACGGCTCCAAGCAAATCGAGAGTAGTTTTTGTTTTTGGCATGCCTGACATAGGTCACGGAGGAAGGCTGAATGTCCATCAACTTTTCGTTCACATTGTGCTCGGTGGCAGATCACGATTGACCGCCGATGGCTCGGGATCTAAAGGTTCGCACCATGAAGATCATCAGTCCTGAAGAAGTTCACTCAGCACTCAGCTATCCCGCGCTCGTCGATGCACTGCAGCACGCCTATGCCGGCAAATTCAGCATGCCGCCGCGTCAGGTGCATATGCTCGATGACGACCCAGGCAACAACAACGCCTTCGCACTGCTTCCTTCGTGGAATGATGACGTCATTGGGGTCAAGGCATTCACTTATTTCCCCGACAATCAAGGGCCTGAGTACAAATCGCTCTATTCAAAGATCATGTTGTTCGACCGTCAGCACGGCGAGCCGCTGGCCCTGGTCGATGGGACGAGTGTTACTTTCTGGAGAACAGGGGGAATCTCCGGTCTCGCCACTCGGTTGCTTGCACGTGAGGATTCAGAGACACTTTTAGTGCTGGGAACCGGTAATCTTTCCACCTACATCATTCGTGCCAATGTCAGCGCGCGTCCAATCAAGAACGTGCTGGTCTGGGGGCGCAACGCGGACAAGGCAGCCAACGTAGTGGAACTAATGAATGCCGAGCTGGACGGTGTAGTCTGTCGGGCGGTGAATGCTATCGAGAGTGCCTGCGCTGAAGCGGACATCGTGGTTGCCGCGACCGGTTCGCACGAGCCGCTGGTGAAAGGTGATTGGATCAAACCTGGAACGCACACCGATTTCATCGGTAACCATCATGCGACGAAACGCGAGTGTGACACTGCATTGATCCTTAAATCGAAAGTTTATGCCGACAGTCGAGTGAACGCTTTCAAGGAGGCTGGAGAAATTCTCGTGCCGATTTCTGAGGGCGTGTTTAAGAAAGAGGACATCGTAGCTGAGTTGACAGAAATGTGTGCCGGCACGGCAACCCTGCGGCAAAGCGCTGAAGAGATTACCCTGTTCAAGTCCATAGGCATGGCCATGAGTGATTTGGTCGGTGCAAGTCTTGCCTACCGGCAGGTGATATCGTAGCGGTAGTCACGGGGGCTGAACCGTGCCAAGTCTGCCAGGTCCACAGGCTGGGCATTTGCTCTGGTGTAGCGCAAAATTTTCGCTAGCGTGCAGGCTATGTTCAAATGGTATGTCATCATGCTTCTGGGAGCTGTCATTAGTGGATGGTTTGCTTACCCATTTGCTCACCCTGTGCTGGTAAAGGTGGCGGACAGCGGAGGAGTTCCTGGAATGGACTGGAACAGGCTCAAGCCGGGTTCGCTCCTGGATCCCGGTGAAAACGCCCCAACTCCCTCCACCGTCGAGCAAGTGACGCAACCGGTCCCGCCTGGTGATTACCGGTTCGGCGCAGTGGTGATGATCGAGGGCAGCAATCATCCGGCGACCGGGTGTATCATCAAGCGCGATGGCGTGTTTTACATTGTCACCAGCCAGCACGCCCTTGCCGGGAATCGGAAGCTGAAGATAATGGACGGCAAAGGCACGGAATTTCGCGGAAAGAAGGTGATGGCCGCAAAGACAGCGGACGTGGTATTGATTGAGATCGAATCGCCGCCGGATGGGTTGATTGCGATGCCCGTAGCGGAGAGTGTGGATAGCGTCGCAAAGGTAGACGACAAGCTGCTGATCCCGGGTGATGGGAAAGGATTGGGCGCCATCGAAGTTGGCATCGGGCAGTTGACTGCGATTGAGCCGGTTGTTCTGGTGGCGAATCTTGACATTTACACCGGGCTTCGGGGGGCTCCAATGTTCCATACGCAATCGGGTTCGATGATCGGTATCATCGCCGAGGCAACCGAGGCCTCGATGGGAAGCGATGCAAAGGGTGTGCGAGCGAGGAGATCGACAATCAAAAGAGGCGAGGCGGCAACCCTTTACTTCGGGCATCGGCTGGATACCATAAAGCAGTGGGAATTACTTGACTGGAGTCGCTTTCAGCTGACATCGACCGCGATCGTTGATGCACGAGAAGAGCTGGAGAAAGTGTCACGCTTTGTGTCAGGAAATGCCGGCAACGAAACACCTGAGGAACTCAAGGAAGCTGAGATGCGGGCGACCGAAGTCCTTGCAAATCCGAGACTGTCTCAGCGCGATCGCCAGAAAGCTGTTGGAGAATTGTTGCGTATCGCCCGTTCCATTGTCTCGCGCAGAATGGATCCACTGTTGAAATCAAACCTCTATTACATTCACCTGCAGGACGTAAGGGAACTCATCGCATTATCCGACGAGATCAAGGCCGAGATCACGCGAACCGAAAGCAATGTCGAGGACTTCGGACGCCAGCGGGGCCTTAAACTTTAGCGGGGGATCTTCCAAAAAACAAGCGGCTAAATCGTTGATGCTTAGCGCCAGTTTACTGCCGGAAGGACACCCGATTCTTCGAGTTGCAGCGCTACCTACTCAGCAGCGACGAGATCGACGATAATCGGCAGCTTGTGCTGGATCGTGCACTCCAGCGATTTGCCTGCCGACTTGCCTTTTCCCATCCACTTGCCCAGCGGTCCGGACTTTTTCGTTTTTCCAGAGCGCAGGTACAGGGCGGTTCCTGGTGCTTCTGCGCGGAGGCGTACGAGCGAGTCCTTTGAAAGTTCAGCATCGGGAGCAATAGGCACGTAGATGCAGCTGCGCATGCGTCCGGCTACAGCGTGAGGCTGGATATAGAGCATATCGACGATCAGTGCTTCGCCCGGACGAGGCCAGCGCATGATGGCCTTCCACCAGACAGTGGTCATCCCTGCTACCGTGGTTAGCCGAGCGATGGCCGCAGGGGGTTCCGCACGGGTGAGAATGACCGGCCGGCGTTCGACTGAAAGAGCGGGTTTGTATTTCTTCATCGCGCCCGCGTCGTTGATCTGCTCCGTCGGGATGTAGACCGGGATGAAAAGATCGTAACCAGACGTCGTCTTCGGAGCCGGGCGAGGGCGAAACTGCAGAGTAGCCGTAATTTCGGATTCGATAGTCCCCACCGCAATGTCCACCTCCGAACTGGACAGCCCCAGAGTTCTACCCTTCAACGGCGCCGACGCCGACGTCGACGTCATCGCCAACCCCGCTGTCAAGCAAAGCGCCAGGCAAGTCAAAGGCTTCAGTCTCATCAGAATCGAACAATAAATCGCATCGAGCGTAGTCATACGGGCGCAGATCGGAAGAACTAATACGGAAGAGCGATAGCGCGCGACCAGAAACTACACAAATCGGCCCAAAAATAAGGGACGCCGCTTTGCTAATGTAATAAAAATAAAAAAAATAAGGGACGTAGCTTTAGTAATGGACATCCTGGAAGACTGTTTCCACGCCTACCCGGAACGCACCGACTACGCCCAGAC
>JAQCER010000239.1 GCA_027618625.1 Verrucomicrobiota bacterium | reverse complement strand
ACTGGAGAGGTCGCCCGCGGAACCAGCCTGTCATGCTGTGTCGGATTCGGCTGGAGATCCGGACTTCGTGCCAGAAATCGGGTGACAGGAAGACCACCAGTTTGCCGGGTTCAGGGAAGATGTCGATCGACGCTCCCATGGTGCCCGCTTCGCGATCGGTGTAGAGCCGGAGCTGGCCTCCGTCGGCTTCGTTCCAGTCTTCGTCGAGGTAGACGATGGTAGACAGGATCCGGACATTGGAACCGTGGTGGCAGTCGAGGTGCGCCTTGTAGAATCCCCCGGGCGGAAAGCAGGCCAGGTGCGCTTCCAGTTCAAACAGACCTAGGAAAAGGGCGCGGTTCAGGGCAAGCCGGAGCTCTTCCATCTGATTCCAGTAGCAGGCCTGTGGGGCGCTCAGGCTACCCGGTTCGAGCCACCGAATCTCGTCCGTTCGAATCTCGGCTGCAATCTGTCGCGTTTCCCCAGTCCCGATCGCCGCAGGCGCGAATCCCCCCCTTTCCAACGGTCGCTGCTCTCCGCCATCAGCTCTCGAACCAGCGGGAGGCTGATAAAATGAGGGATCACTGCATAGCCAGATTCAGTCAGGCTGATCGCCAAACTCTCGAACGGAGAGCTTCCGTCACAGGCTGATGGTGGGGATATTAGTCGGTTGGTAATGGAGAAGCTAGTCGCTCTGCCTTGAACTTATGCAATCACAATCGCCTGGCTCTAATCAAACCATTGCGGTGCAAATCCCATGCCGCGAATGCCGGAGCCCGTGTTAAAAAATCGAACGCCGTCCAATTGTTCTCCATCGATCGGGCAGTGGGTGTGACCGAAGTAGACTGAGGTAGTCTGCTGGCGCCAGTCGGGACGCGATCGATCTAGGTGATAGGCGACTCTCCGGATGGTAGTTATTGGCGGAAAGTAGGCACGGTGGAAGGTGCTGCTGAGTTTGGTGCGGTCCGCAAGGCCGTACAGGTGCCGGGCCAGTCTTCCCTTTGGATGATCATTTGCCCAGGCCGCACGGAATTTTTGAAAAGTATGGCTGTCCATCCTGCGATTCGCCACATCACCGTGCAGAAATAGCGCATTCCCGATCTGAAGCTGGTGTTCGTAGCAGAAAAACTGTTCGCGCACTGTGGCCCATTGCTGCAGTCGGGTCACGAAGGCGGTGAGGCAATCATGGT
Organism: Verrucomicrobiota bacterium; assembly: GCA_027618625.1. Taxonomy (GTDB): domain Bacteria; phylum Verrucomicrobiota; class Verrucomicrobiia; order Verrucomicrobiales; family DEV007; genus JAGROY01. The sequence goes on along the minus strand of JAQCER010000239.1, from coordinate 5,006 downwards.
TGCCTGGCAAAAAGTGGATGGCGACATTCGGTAGTCTCTCCATCAGTCGTTCCAACCACTCGATCGCAGTGTCGATGCTCGCTTGTTCGGATTCCAGCTCGCTCCAGCGGAAGTCAAAGGTATCGCCATTCAGGACAAGTGTCGAAAGATCACTCGACTCGACGTCGTGAAGCGACTGGAGCAATTTTTCAAACAACGCGTCCCCATCTGATCGAGCGGCAAAAAGGTGCAGGTCGGACACGACCAGGCCTCGCTTCAAATTCTGGGAGTCGTTACTTGAATCCATCGAACGATGGAAGGCCGGGGTCTTGAAATTCGCTCGCTGGAGATGCTGGGGATGGGGCAAGGGGGGCATCGTCGGGGACATCAGCTGCTTCCCACAAACTTTCGGTTTCCGTGTCGCTTGCGGCGTCGGCGGGAGCGGCGAACACCGTGTCAGGATTAAAGTCGAGAGAACCAGATGGAGCATCGACCGATTCCAGCGCGGGTAGAGGGTCCGCAGGCTTGTGATCGGCTGCGTCTGGGTCAGGGTTCGCGTGTTCGTAGATGCCTCTACCGGCTCTCGGTTTCGAATTTGATTGTCGCATGTCAACGGCCCAGAAAGTCCCGGCAATGGCAAAAACGCCAAACCCGATGATGGTAAAATTCTTGATCCAGGCATCGCCGCGCCGCCGCGCGGATTCCGAGTAGGTAAATTGGTAGCCGACTGGCATTTTTTGCGGCTTGCCTGAACTTCTGCCACGGGGCTGTGTGCTGCGGCTGTCGTGGGCAGCAGGGTCTGGATTGGGGATACGGGACTCGCACCGGGGGCAAATGGCGAATGGGGCTACCCAGTTGTCGGGGGCTGCTGCTTGCCATCGGCACTTTGGGCATGTCAGCATCGACACTGCGGAAGATCCGTCTGCGCTATGTGAGTAGGAAGATTGAGCCATCGCAAGTAATGAGCGTGGATTCCCAGCTAAATTCAAGCACCAAAATGATACAAGTCAGGTGCCTTCAGGTGCCTGATGCATTATCTCTGCTCAAAAGCGCCCGCATCGCACTGAACGATGCTGCGGCCGAGTCCTGAGTGACCGGCTGTTGCATCAATTCCTCATAACAAATCGATTCAAGGTAGAGGCGATCCAGCTCTGCAAGAAACGAACTGGGAATGCAGGGGGAAAGGTCGCCGTACGTGATTCGCGAAATGCAGTAGCTGATGGTCAGCCGACGCATCGCCCGGGTGATGCCGACGTAGAGGAGGCGCCGTTCTTCATCGCGGGATTGTTCTTCTTCCAGAGCACGCTTGTGCGGCAGGATTCCTTCTTCGAGGCCGATGAGGTAGACCTCCGGGAATTCGAGCCCTTTGGAAGCGTGAAGAGTGATGAGGCAGACGCCTTTCTTCTCTGAAACATCTTCGTCGTCATCGCGATCACCGGCGAGTGCGATTTCGTCCAGGAATGCCTGAAGAGTCCGTTTGCCGGTGCCTTTCTGGTGGACACGCATCGATTCCAGAAACTCCCAGATCGCCTCTTCGCGCTTGTTTGCTTCTTCGGCGGTTTTGCAGCACCGCTTGATGTACGAGATGTAATCGATTTCTTCAATAAGGTGGCTGGTCAACTCCGCATAGCGGCCAGGGTCTTCGCTCAGGGCATAGCGAAAGTTACCAATCAATGTGGCGAATGCATTGACTGCAGTGCTGGCGCGACCGGATAAGCCTTGTTGAAAATCGGTGGCCAGCAGCACCTTCGACACGGGGGACTGGCGGTGGATGCTCTCGTCAGTAGCCAGGGCAATCGTGGCGTCGCTAATACCGCGGGGTGGTGTGTTGACGACGCGGAGCAACGCGCTGTCGTCTTCCGGGTTCACCAGCAGCGTAAGATAAGCGAGGAGATCCTTCACCTCCCGCCGGTCGAAGAAGCTCTGTCCTCCGACGATACGGTAAGGAATCTTGGCGGCGCGGAATGCTTGTTCGAACAGCCGCGACTGCATGTTAGTGCGAAATAGCACAGCAAAGTCTTCCCATGGAAAGCCCTTCACATTTCTCTGCTCCCAGATTTCGTTGACCACAAAGTCAGCCTCCTGGCGGTCGTCGGGAATGCCGACAAGCCGCACCATTTCCTCTCCAGGATTTTCGCTCCAGAGGGTTTTGGGCCGCCGATCACGATTGTGTCGGATCAGGCTGTTGGCAGTGTGGAGGATGGGCGTGGTGCTGCGATAATTCTGTTCCAACTTGACGACCTTGGGATTGGGGAAAAAGGTCTCGAAGTCGAGTATGTTGGAGATCTCTGCACCGCGCCAGCCGTAGATGCTCTGGTCGTCGTCGCCCACGACACAGACATTCTGGTGATCGTCCCCCAGCGCACGGAGCAGTCTCATTTGCAGATTGCTCGTATCCTGGAACTCGTCCACCATGATGTGGGAATAGGTCGATGCCCAGTCGGCCCGGACTGCAGGGAACTGCTCTAGCACCCGCACTGCCAGAACGAGAAGATCATCGAAGTCGACCGCGTTCTGTAATTTCAACGCGCTCTGGTAGGCCTCGTGCACATCCCGCATGAGATCACCCTCACCGTGGAACTCCGGACCGGCACCAACATTCTTGGCCTTGCCGATGATCCCCAGCGCCAAGTTCGCATCCATCTTGTCCTTCGAGGTGCCCTTCCGTGCGAGGATTTTGCGCACCAAGCCCACTTGGTCAGGCTGTGCGTAAATGGTGAAATTGCGCTTGTAGCCGAGACGCTCGATGTCTTTGCGCAGGATACGCACGCAGAGTGAGTGGAATGTGCAAAGCGTCGCTTTGGTAGCTCTCTTCTTGGGGATGACCTTGGCGAGGCGTTCGCGCATTTCGGCGGCTGCCTTGTTTGTAAAGGTTACGGCCAGGATTTTCTGAGGATTGATGCCCTTAGACATGAGATGAGCGATCCTGGTGGTGATGACACGCGTCTTCCCCGTCCCTGCTCCAGCGAGAATAAGCACTGGACCGTGGATCTGCTTCGCTGCCTGTTGCTGAGGCTCGTTGAGTTCGCTTAACCGCACAAGGGTGCATCCGGTAGCGGCGTGATGTCAGTCCATCAACAAAAAAAACCCGGCACCACGAGGTGGTGCCGGATCCACTTGCTTCCATTTGCAAACCGTCAAACCCCCCTTAGTTGGAACCCCACAACCCAATGGAAGAAGCTGTTCAACGGTCACAGATTCGCACAGCAATAATAATTAGACAAACAAATAATATCATAACGAGTGGGACCTTGGTCTAAGGTCGAATGCGGTCCTGGATTCGCCTGGATCGCATATCTTTTAGTGAAAGAGTTACTTATGCAGAGTGGCGAGACGCGGCATGAGGACGGAAAAAGTAGCCCCGATTCCTTGCGCACTCTCAACCCGGATGGTGCCATGGTGGGATTCAATGATATTCTTGCTGATCGCCAGCCCCAGTCCGAGGCCAGTTGATTTGCTCGACTCGAACGGGGTGAACAGTGTGGCGAGGCGCTCCGGGGAAATACCGAGGCCGCGATCCTTGACGATGATTTCGATGTCTTCCGCCGTGTAGGTGACCGATATGCGGAACAAGTCCGGCTGGCTCGGCCCGGAGTCATCGCTCTGCTGCTGCTTTTCAAGAATGGAGTCCTCGGCGTTGCGAAGCAGGTTGAGCAATACTTGCTGCAGCTGGATGTAGTCACCACTCACGTAAAGGCGGACGTCTGGAAGCTCTGCGGCCAGCACCAGATCGTTCAACTCGCGATGCGATCGGGAAAGTTCAACGGTGTCTTGCACCAGTTTAATGACGTCTACCTCGCCGGATACTGCGTCACTGCGCTTGTACAGCAGCCAGAGGCGCTTAACGATCTGTCCCGCCCTGTCATTATCGCTGAGAATGTCCTCGATGATTCCGCTTAGAGCGATGGAATCGAGTTCCCCAGGTTTCGCCAGGAGCCTGCGAGCTGCCTGAGCTTGAAAACTCACTCCAGCGAGTGGCTGGTTGATCTCATGAGCGAGTGCTCCCGTCATCTCGCCAACCAGAGCGACTCGAGAAAAATGAGCCAGTTCATCGCGGCGCCTATGGAGCTCCTGTTCGGTATACACCTGCTCGGTGACGTTTTCAGCCAGCAGAAGGAAACCGATGACGTTGCCGCTCGCATCGCGGTGCGGCACGTAGTGTGTATCGTAAAGCTGGATCTGTCCTTGGTCTAGTCCCAGCTCACTTCGATACGTCCCCTCCTGTCCACGCAGTGCTGCCTCGGCCCGCGGTGCGATCGTCACCTCGTAGAGTGTTTCGTAGATATCCTGCAGTGTGCATCTGGTAATTTCTTGATCCGACCGATTAAACAGCTCACGGAAGCGATTGTTGGCAAACAGGATCCTCTTCTGGTGATCTACATAGGCGATCAGAATGGGAATGTGATCGGTGACGTTTCGGATGAATTGCTCGCGACTGCTCAGGATTTCCTGGATGGTCTTCCTCTGGATAATCTCTTCCTCAAGAAGCAGATTGTGCTTCCTGACACTCTTGGTTCTGAGATGAAAAACGAGAACGATGCTTCCGGTGATCAGCGCAAAGAGTCCTGCCCGAAAGGGCCACTCCTGCCACCATGCACGCTGTACGGTAATCTTGAGGATCTCAGCATCCTTGGTCCAGATGCCTCGGCTGTTCGCCGCGCGGGCATACAGCGAGTAGTCCCCGGGGGGCAGGTTCGTATACGTCACGTGACTGACGTTCCCTAAATCTGAGAATTGGCGCTCGAAAGGCTCCAGCCTGGCAGCGTAGTGTTGCAGGTTAATCGATTCAAAATCCAAGGCGGCAAATTCAATCGTGACGGCCTTTTGACTCGGTGGAAGCGTGATTTGGCGATGCGTATTGATGTGAGCCTTCAGCGGAGAGTTCCTTTCGCTGGCGATCGGGACAGTTTTGTTGCCAAATCTAACATTGGTAAAAACCAACTCTGGAGGGCCTGATTCACGCCAGAGTGCCGGATCAATTAGATAGTGCCTGGGAGAAAACGCGATTTTCGGGAATTTTCGAACAT
>JAQCER010000238.1 GCA_027618625.1 Verrucomicrobiota bacterium | reverse complement strand
CAGCGGCAGAATACCGGTCTTCAAATTGTCACCGATCCATGGAAGATTTTCGCCTGCCTCCACTCCGCGCGCGCTGGTGAAAACGCCGCGAAAGGCGAATACTCCGAACACCCAGCCAGCATGCAGGCCAATGGGTAACCACAGGGCACCGGTGCGCCAGCGGGTGTAGCCGAGCAACAATCCAACCATCAACAGGGTACCAAACTCTGCCAGCAGCAGCGAGGTATCCGTGAAGGTTTTGAAAATGACACCGACCAGCCAGAAGCCGCTCCCGAACCCAACCGCCTCGCGTGCGATATGCAGATCATGTGGCGGCTTGAGGAAATGCAGAGCGGCAAAGAGCACGGCTATGGTGACCAGAGTTGTCCTTGCACTCAGCGAGCGCAGTAGCAGTCCGGTCAGCACACCGCGGAACAGGACTTCCTCTAACACTGCCACAGATGCAGCGGTGATGGCGGCCTGCTTGAGTGCGCCGCCGAGATCGAGTTGGCGTTTTGGCTCGAACACTTCTGCGGTGGCCAGTCCAAGCCCGAGCTGCAGCAACAAACCTGCAGCCAGCATGAACCCAAGAATGAGATGCTGCGCGGCGAACGGATCCTTGCGCAGCCCAAAATCCTTGCGTTGCATCTTCAGCATCCGCAGCAGTGGCCACAAGCCGATGACGGCAGAAATGAGCACCGCGCGGTTGAAGTAGCGCTGAAAGCCGGACTCGCTGGCCACTTTGTGCAGCCAGGCCAGAGGTCGATGTTCAAGGAGCCTGAACTGTTCGATGATGTCAGCCGCCGCCAGCCCCATACTGAACAGCAGGGGAGCCAGCAATGCCCCGAAAAATACCGTCGCCACAAGGTAGGCGAGAATAATCACGAGCTCTCTGCTGGAATTCTGTGGGTGGGTGGCAGTAGTCACATTGAAAAGTCCCGCAAGGTGCCCCCGTCCTGTTGCCTGTCAAATGACGGTGCGGTCAGCAACTCATTGTATCCATGACCACCGCCACGTTCAAATTGCGGCTGGCTCAGATCTTAGCTTAAGCCAGCATTAGCCAAAATAAGTGACAACCAAGGGTGGGAAGAAAGAGGATGTGAAAGTGGTGTTTTGAGCCCGAATAACAGCGCTTCAATCTTGAGCCTCCACAATCCGAAGGCGGAAGTAAGACGTATCACCAGGCAATGGAATCCCAGCAGGAAGGACGCTTAACGAACGCGTGCCGTTGCCATTGGCCGTGCTGATGACGCTCCCCTTCGGTAGTTCTGACCAATTGGCGAGATCGGCGGAGGACTCAGGCGTGGCTGAAAAGCCGCTCTCCTCGCGGATCTGCCAGCGATACTCGAAGCCTTCCCGACCGGCGGTCACTACTGGTCGTGTCAGGCTCAGGTCGTACCCGAGAGCGAAGACAACCATGTTGGCCTCGCCAGTCCGGGTGTCATTGGCATTGGGATCAGTAACCCCGCGCGCGTCCATCCATGCCGAAAATGCCGCTCCGCCCGGTGGCTGAGGAGGGGCCGGGGCCACCGCGCGCCAATTCTCGCCAAGGTTGCTGTCAGGCTTCGATGAGGGATCGATGAGTTCAAGAGCAGAGCCATCGCCATCGGCGGCTTCGGGCCAGGGTGCCTTGTCGTCGTACGTGAAGGCAGCAATCACCGAGCCATCCGCCGCGAGCATTCGCAGATCTTCCCCACCGTCGCTAAGGTTGCCGGAGAACTGACCGACAATGGCTGAAGAGGCACCGAACCGAAAAACGAACGCGCCGACATTGCCAACCAGCAATTTTTGCTCGCCGGGAGCAAGATCGTTGGCAGTGCCTGAGCCGAACTCAAAGCTGATGCCGTCGACAAATCGCAAGCTGTCGAGTGTCGCTCGGGTATCGCTACGGTTGAGGATGGCGATGTATTCGAAATCGCTCCGACTGCTGAACCCAGCGGCAATCTCAGCCTCAGAAGGTGCGGTTGGGCGGTAGTGAATCCGCGAGATCGCAACATTGTCTGCACTCGCAGGAATGGTTCCGACTTGGAAATAGGCTTCGTTGAGCGCGGACCACGCGTCGTCTTTGAGGAGACGGGAGCGCACGGTCGCGGATGTCCCAAGCGGGACAGCTCCGTCATAGACTCGTGCAGACGGTGAAATGCTCAGGTCACTTGCCCACGCGAGTTCGGTGCCCAAGAGGAAGTCCGAACCCGTGACGCTGACATTGAGGCCCAGAATGGCGAGAACGTTGCGCCCGGCACGCAGACTGGAAATTGCGGCGCTGGCATCAAATTCTTCGAAGATCACTGCGGCGCTGTCACTGTGGCTGGTGACTGCTGGTGCGGTGCCGTCACGATTGACAGGGGCATTGGCCTGAGCGACTTCGATGCCATTGACGAACGCGACGAAGCCGTCATCATACTTCACACGGAGCTTGAGCAGGTTGATCGCTTCAAGGGCATTCGTATCGATCTCGAATGGGAACCGCAGCAGCACGGCGGGGCTTACGTTGCGCATGGCTGCCAGCAGATTGGTGTTGACGATGTCATTGAAGCCACCAGCGACGCCCTCAAATCCGACCGGCCCTGTGCCGTTCGTCCAGGCAGGGACGGGCGCGAACGAAGGATCCGTCCACCGCGTTCCGTTGGCCTCGAACCCATCGCTTGCAGCAAGGGGAACGTACCACTGGAGCGCGGCAGTTTCCGTGACCAGAAGCGTTTCCGGCGTTGCTTCTCCAGTCTGCGGCACGCGGGGGTCAGAGCCGTCGGTGGTGTAGAGAATGCGGCCACCCACACTGTCCGCTGAGGTCATGGTCAGGGTAAAACCCGCTGGGACGGCTCCGCCATGGAGATTGAATGCAGGGGCCTCCACCCTCGGGTAGAGGTTGATTCTTTTGTACTGTGTTAGGGCGACCGGAGTTCTCCGATCGAAAAACCGGATTACGCCGTCGCGCGCCGTTTCCCAATTGCGCTTTGTGTAATTGGTGCGGCCCTGGCGGGTGAAGCCGTTGTCGCCCCAGCGCGCGGCTTCCGCGGTGATGGCAGGCTCGATGATCGCAGCGAGGGCACTGTAGCGCGCCTTGTTTGCCTCCGGCGTCAGGGCTCCGCCGTTGAACAAGTGTCGGTGAACGCGGTCACCAAAGAGCTGGCGGAACTCGGCGTTGCGCCGTGCACGATCGTAGAGATACGCGGGAGTGTCCGCATTGTTCACCCCAGTGAGAAATGCACCGCTATCCTGTAGTGCGTACTCACTGTCCCAAGGATAAAATTTCCAACCCTCCCCATCTGCCCGGCGGCGGTTGGCATACCAGTTCTTGTGCGGCCAGTCGACGTTGGCCGAGAAGGTGTTCAGGATAATGTAGTCGGCGAGGTTTCCCAGATCGACGTATCGCGCGAATTCGGCGTAATTCGCCGGATCTTCGAGCCCGCGCCGGGCGATGGCAATCGCTTCCCGCCAGGCGGCATTAGTGCCATCGATGGTCTCGTGCTGGTTGGTAGGGGCAACTCCCGGGCCTGGAACGCTGGCGTGCTTGACGGCGTCGTAGTCTTCCTTGTCGCCACCGTAGTGGCTGGCGGCGTAAGAGGCGTCAGGTCGCTCCGTCGGATTGTAGATACCCCAGTAGAGACCATTGAGATACAGGTGCACCCAGGTGCCATCGGAGGCCTTGCGCCCCATGTCCTCAAGCGTTACCCGCAGGAAGTGATCACGCAAGTAGTCCGGTGGAACTGCAGCGTCCGGCCAGGCATTGCTGAAGATCGCCTTCAAGACGATGCGATCGAACTCTTCGAGCTCCGATCCCGGAAACAATTTGAACTGCAGTCTTGATGGGCCGAACTCCTCTTTAAATAGCAGCGAGAACGACTTCTTGGGAGTGGCACTATAGTGCCGACTCCATCCCCCGCTGATGCGAATGCCGCAGTCGATCTGCAGTTCTGGACCGCCGTTAGGATCGATCCATTCCGCCGAGCAGTTACGATCCCTGACAAAAGGTTTGTTCTTGAAGACGCCAGTGCGTCCGTCCACTCCAGCAAAGGGATTGGGCAGGATGCCCTCGTTGCTGAAGAGGTCGTCGGGATCCATCACTATGGACAAAGTGGGCAGCGCCTTGAGGGCAGCGACCATTCCCTCTGGGTCTCCATCGGCAAAGCTAGGCTTCATCTCGTAGTCTGCAGGCACCGGCGCACCCCTCACACTACCGTTGGTTCCGGTGAACTCGCCCCACGTAGCCGGAAAACCTTCGGGTAGCGCGGGCTGACGGATGACCTCGTTCGCGAAGATGTATGTCTGTGTGGTAATGGGGCTGTCAGCGAAGCCTGCCTTCTTTGCGATTGCCCGGACGTTGGCAGTGCCATCGATGCTCAGCGCTTCGGTGTATTGGATGCCGCTGATGGCCGTCGATTCATACCGGGAAGCAGTGAGCCGCACAGCGTTGAAAAAATCCGACCCGCTCGCGCTCGCATTCATTGCATGAATCGCCAGAATGTTCTGACCGGCCCGAAGTCCGGCGATGGCGGAAGCGGCATCGAAATCCTCAAACACGATCGCATCACGGTCACGGTGGCTGGTGGTGGCGACCGACTCGCCGTTTGGTTCTACCGGAGCATTCGCCGCGGCGACTTTGACACCATTGATGTAAGCGACAAAGCCATCGTCATACTTGACGGATAACTGCAAAAAATCTGCATCTGCAGCCTCAGATTCCGATAGCTGGAACGGGATGCGCACGAGTGCAGAGGCATTTTTTGACCGCATTTGCTCGCCAAGGTCAAATGTGATCAAGCCGGTGTAGTCACCGGGGATGACCGTTGAGTCAAAGCCGACCGGGCCTTTGCCGGAAATCCAGCCAACCGGCTCGACGAAATCAGGAGTGTTCCACGCCTTGCCTCCCACCTGCAACCCATCGTCTGCACCTGCCGGGACATAAGCGGTGCGCGGCCCATCTTCGGTGACCAGAGTAGAATCGATCAGAGTTTCGGAGACTTTGAGAGCCCCGGGATCCGATCCGTCCAGCGAGTAGAAAATGTCTGCGCCGGGGGTAGTTGTGGTCAGAGTGAGATTGAACGTATCGTCTTTGAAACCACGGGCAACCGAGAACGCGACCGGCTCAACGAACCCAGCGATGCCAGCCCCATTCGCGGCCCTCGGAGTGGGCAGGGCGAAGTAAACCGGATTTCCAGTTGCAGGATCGATCCCATAAGAAACGTCACGCCGTTGTTCCGGCACCTTCTCGAACCCGGAAATGACATCGCCGCCGGGTGCCAGCATCTGTACGGGTTCACCATCGAGCGAGAGAGCGAATGTGGCGTGCAGCCCGCCGGAAGCATCGCGATGGTCAGGCTCCGCGGCCTGCGAGGCAAACACGATCAAGTAGCCGCCGGCCGCGAGTTCCATGTCGTCCGGGAACGTCCAGACGCCGTCGCCATCCGTCAACGAGAACCCAGCAAGATCGAGCGGGACGTCGTCAGGGTTGTGGACTTCGATCCAATCAGGATAATTGCCGTTACCATCGACCAGCGTCGATCCATTGCCCGCCATGAATTCAGTGATCACGGGAGCTGCGCTTGCGATGCCAGTGAATAGCAGAAAGAAGGTTAACCAGCGACTCATACCGTTTAATTTAGATTAAAAGAGACGTGTCCGCTGTTCAAAGCAAGTGAATCCAACGCACCGAAGGAGTAATCGATCCATGAAAGGTCAAAGGAACTTATGGTTCCAAGCGAAGGCGCAAGTAAATCTCATCCACATCGGCTGGAGAAGGAAAGGAGAAGGGGGATTCCTCGATACCATCTGCAATTTCGTCCCAGTTAATGAGATTGGAAGAAGCCTCAATGATTACCGCAGCATTCGGTCGGGTCCCGCCCCATCCGATGCTGATAATTCCGTCATTACCAATGCTGATGTCGGTGATCCTGAAGCCGAGATTGCCACCCGGCCCACCGAATCCCGGCAGCGGACTGCCAGCATCGCGAATACCGGTGATGTCCTCAAGGCTAAGAACAGCTCGGAACACAAATGGGTTGTCGATGAATCCGACCCAGGCTTCTGCTGTATTGTCTGGGCGCAGGCTGCCTACCGAGAATGTATCCTGTCCTGGATTGAATAAGGTTGGCTCGGAGACTGCTACGACGTCATCGTCCGTCGTAGTCGCATCAATGTCCACGTAAACCGTTACTTCATTGGTGGCCTCGTCGTATGCGGCCGCCAGGAACGTCCAGTCATCTTCACTTTCGGGCCCGGGAGTGTCGACC
>JAQCER010000237.1 GCA_027618625.1 Verrucomicrobiota bacterium | reverse complement strand
CGCGTCGGCCTTCTATCAGGTTCTTGTTCATCGGCACACGGGTTTTGCATAGTCTTCTTTCAGAGCGGCAATCGCCCAATCGCCCGCAACTCCTTGACTTCTACTGGTATTTTGGTAGCCCATTCTCATGCTCATGGTTTCTGGTTTTCATACAGGGGACTTGAACCCCATTTGGACTGTGCCTATGCTGGGCACACACAAGACATCCTTCCTAACGCCTGACTCGCCGCCAGTGCCAGCCGTCATGACCTCCACGCCCTCAGCCAGCAGTCGAAGCCTCGCCCTCGGTCAGGCGTAGGAGACTCGACGTTAGCCAAAGGATATGGTTACCGCTACTCAAGCTATGAAGTCAACACCTTGGATTGCCGCAGCGACGTTCTCCGCTGTTACCCTTGGGTACCTTGCGGTCGTCTTCATGAACATTCAGCCTTTCGTGAGGTCGAACCATGTGAGCGTGAACTGGAACATGGTGTCCATCGCGGGAATTGGGTTACTTTGTTCGGTGATCGTACTGGCAGCACTATTTTTCGTCCGCGTTTCCAATCACATCGGAAGGGTGTCAGCCTCCATCATTGGCGTAGAGGCAGGTTTAATATTGATTCTAAGCTCGGTGCTCCTTTGCCGATCTCTAAGCTTTTTCGGAATCGTCTGAAGCTCCATGCTTGAAACGGAACATCGAAATGAATACGAAAACGGCTAATACAGCGGCGCAGACAACGGCTTCCCCGCCGTCTGGCCTTGGACGTTGGCCCAACTCGCTATGACCCGTGCGAAGCGCCACTTCCGATTTGTTCTTGTTTCGGTGGGCTTCTTGCTCGTCGCCGCAGGGCTGGTGGCAGCCTACTGGTGGCATTACAAGCTGGCTCCGATGCGTCACTTGGTCGATCCGGCATGGCTCGCGACTCATTCCGAAGCAGCGCGTTGGGACGAAGAGCAGAAGGATTACAGACGATTGGGAAGTTCACCGGACTTGTGCTTTCGAGGTGATCGGATCGGATTCTACGGTGACAAGCAGTGGTTCCTGTGGTTGGACGACCGGATTCGGAATCCTGAGAGTTTCCGTCATTGCGGCTGCACCGAGTATGCCTTGGCGTTGATGGCGAATCGGCATGTTGCCTCGTGGGCGCAGTGGACCGACGCGAACCGCGGCCGTTCACAGGAAGAGTGGATCAGAGATGGTTTCTTGGATTACGGCGTTGCGGCCCACTTGCCTCCGACCTCAGATGACACGATGCCGTTGCTCCGCCTGCTCGGTCGCGAGAGCTGGAATGTCCTCTGGGGTGGACCGCAAGGCACAAACGCTCCCGAGGCAGTTCCGAGTTACATCCACTACAACGCCTACCGCTGGCTCCGGGATTCCGGGTTTGAGCCGGGCAAGTTCGTATCGTCCAACGCCACAGTCGTCGCAGAGTCTGACATCACTGCAGGCATTCTCCGGTATTCTCAGTGGCGGTCGGCTTATCCGGGACACGATGGCTTGGGTGTGCTGGCTTTAGGCACAGTCAGCTCGACCGGCTCTGACTTTGATATGCGGCCAGTGATCTCCAAGCCGTGGGTAGTGGTCGGCGTTGATTCGTTTATCGCCCTTTGCATCATTGGCGGAGCCGTGTTGGTCTGGTGCTTCACGAAGAGGACCGCAGACGCAAACCGGGGCGAACCATGCGGTGCACCGAATGGCGGCCCCTCCACGCAGCTTGGCAACTCGGGAGTCACGGAGGGGCCGCCATCGGTGAGCTGAATCGTTAGGTGTATGAGCGCGCGCGCTGCAAAAACACGACGATGGACGCGGTTCATCTTTATCGGCATTTGTGCAGGCGGGCTGCTCATCGTAGCGGCTATCGCGCTTTGCTACAGCACATCGCTTTCATATTTATACTGCCTCGCACGCGAGGAGTCGTGGCTGGCTGCGAAGACGGAAGCGGAGCTGGATGGCAAGATGCGTGCGTTTTATACCAAGCAGGCGATTGTTCCATCGAACTCGATGTGGGGTTCGACTTACACTCTGAAGCCAGGTGAGCGCATGATTCAGTATCTGGTATTCGCCAAAGAGCCGCTGGACGTTGTATTCGACCGCGAGTCGCGAGTCGTTGCAGCTTTCACATCGTACGAATGACATCACATGCTCTTTCAATAGTTAATAGTTTCATAAGAGTCAAAAGAGCAGTTTCATAAAGAGTTAACTGAGAATCTCCCGGACTACTTCCCCATGGACATCGGTCAGGCGGTAATCCCTCCCGCCGAAGCGATAGGTGAGGCGTTTGTGGTCGAGGCCCATCAAGTGCAGGATCGTGGCGTGCAGGTCATGGATGTGGACGATGCGGTCGACCGCGTGCCAGCCGAATTCGTCCGTCGCGCCATGGACCATGCCTCCCCGAACGCCGCCACCGGCCATCCACATGCTAAAGCCGAACGGATGATGCTCGCGACCGTCGCTTCCCTCGGCGGTCGGCGTGCGGCCAAACTCCCCTCCCCAGAGCACGAGCGTGTCATCGAGCAACCCGCGTGACTTGAGATCGGTCAGCAGCCCGGCGATCGGCCGATCGACCGCCTGGCAACGTTTCGGCAACCGCTCCCGGATTCCGCCATGATGGTCCCAGGCGTTGTTCTCCGGGGCATCGAAGAGCTGAACAAACCTAACGCCGCGTTCGACCAACCGGCGCGCCAGAAGGCATTGCCGACCGAAGAGTTCCGTGGCGGGCTGATCGGTGCCGTAGAGCCTGTGGGTCGCCCCGCTTTCGCGTGAAAGATCGAATGCTTCCGGAGCTTCACGTTGCATCCGAAATGCCAGCTCGAACGACGCGATCCGCGCATCCAATTGACTGTCGATGACCCGGTCTTGCTTGTGTAGTTCATTGAGGTGGCGCAGCGCATCGAGCTTCGTCCGTTGGCGCTCGGGATCACCCGATGGATCCGCCAGGTTGCCGATCGGATTGTTCAAGTCGCGGACCAGCGTCCCCTGGTAGGCGCTCGGCAGGAAGCTCGAGGCCCAAAGCTGAGCCCCTTGAAAAACGGCCGCCGGGCTTACGACAACGAACCCGGGTAGATTCCGATTTACGGCACCCAGTCCATACAGAAGCCACGATCCCATGCTGGGCCGTGAGAAGGCCTGCTCGCCGGTACACAGGTGCAGCGCTGCGCCGGTGTGATTGATGTTGTCGGCCACCATCGAGCGGATGACGCAGACATCGTCGATGTGGGACGCGAGGCCAGGCAGCAACTCGCTTACCTCGATTCCAGAATCGCCGCGCGGGGAGAACTTCCACGGTGAGGCGAAAAGGTTGCCGGTCTTGGTGCGCTCCAGCTTGGGTTTCTCAAACGGCAGCGGCTTGCCGTTGTCGGTCGCCAACCGCGGCTTGGGGTCCAGCAGATCGACGTGCGAAGGACCTCCGGGCATGTACAAGAAAATGATGCGTTTTGCCCGTGCGGGATGATGGGGCGGGCGACTGGCATGGGGCTGGGCGGCCCGGGCGGGCTCTCCGGCCGCCAGCAGATCGGCGAGCGCGAGGAACCCCAACCCACTCCCCATGCGGGAGAGCAGTTCACGTCGTGAAAGTACGGATTGATGGGACATATTCTCAGTCGATGTAAACGAACTCGTTGCTGCACAGGAGAACGTGCGCCAAGTCCGCCCAGCCGGATTGTCCCCCCGAGGCGATCAGCTTGCGCGCCATGCCCTTCTCTCCTGCGCTCGCTGGTCGGGAGAACAGCAGAAGGAAGGCGCGGTCGATCCTCGCATTCTCATCCTGCGGCGCGTCGTGGAGCAAGCGGTCCGCCAGACGCCTCGCCTGGGTGTGAGCAAACGGATGATTGAGCAGCAGCAGCGATTGCGGGGCGACCGTGCTTACAGTCCGCTTCTCGGTCGACGAATCGGGATTTGCCGCATCGAAAAGCGTCGCGTAGCTGCCCCGATCCCAGCGGGCCGTTTGGACGTAGAGCGAACGCCTTGGAATTGTAAAGTCGTCGCCGGCCGGCCCGCCCGCGACCATGTCGAGTTCTCCCGAGACGAACAGCACCGCATCCCGAATCGCCTCGGCCTCCAGCCGATGCGCGCCGAATCGGCCCAGCCAGCGGTTCTCCTGATCGCGTTCCACTTGTTGCCGGGGCACGCGGCTCGATTGCTGATACGTCGCCGACAGCATGATCCGCCGATGCAACCTCTTCAACGAGCAGCCATCTTCAATGAACTTGGCCGCCAGCCAGTCGAGCAGTTCGGGATGCGTGGGACGTTCGCCGAGCTTGCCGAAGTTGCTCGGCGTACGGACAAGCCCCTCGCCGAAGTGCCACTGCCAGACGCGATTGACAATCACGCGGGCCGTCAACGGATTATCCGGCGATGCTACCCAGTTTGCGAGTTCCCGCCGTCCGCTGCCGCTGGTGATCGGCGGTTGCTGGTCCCCGGCGAAGAACTGCGGCAAGCGCCGCGGCACGACCGGCCCCAGCCGGGCGTAGCTCCCGCGAATGTGAATGGGCACGTCCTGAATTCCAGGGAAAAGTCCGCCCGGCGTGCCTCCCTCTTGTACGGCCATCGCCAGCGGTGGTTCCGGTGGCAGTTCCAGCGCCAACTGGTCCCGGCGGGCGACGAGTAGCCTGCGCTCCGGGTCGTCCTCCGGCGGCTTCGGATCCTGCTTATCCAGCGCTTCCAGCTTCGACGTCAACTCGCCCAGCCGCTCCACTTGCTCGTTGCGTTTGGCGACTGCCACCGCTGGCACGAGTGGCACGCGGTTCATGGTGTATTCGCCCCCTTTGGTGCCCAGCTCCCGAAGAATGTGCGAGCTGTAAAACATGCCGGCCAGCGCGTAGTAGTCCTCCGTCGAGATAGGATCGAACTTGTGATCGTGGCAGCGTGCGCATCCAAGCGTCAATCCAAGAAACGCCTTGCCGACGATGTCGATGTTGTCGTCGACCATGTCGCTGACGATTTTTTCCTTGTCGGCATCGCCCCGGTCCCAGACTCCGTTGGAAAGAAACGTCGTCGCGACCAATCCCGCGGGATCGAAATCCTCGCCGCTGGGGCTGGACAGCAGGTCGCCCGCGATTTGGTGCCGGATGAACTGGTCAAACGGCAGATCGGCGTTGAGCGCACTCACCACCCAGTCGCGATATCTCCAGGCCTCGGTGATCTCACAACTCGCCGTGCGCGCACTCGGATTCGCGTCGTGGTAGTCGGCGTACCGGGCCACGTCAAGCCAGTGCCGCGCCCAACGCTGGCCATAGGCCGGGGAATCAAGCAATCGATCCACGACACGGGCGAACGCCTCGTCTGTTTCAGCGTTCACAAACGATTCCACCTCTTCGGGCGTCGGTGGCACTCCCGTCAGGTCGAACGTTGCCCGGCGAAGGAGCATCCGCTTCTCGGCTCCGGAGGCGGGATTCAACCCATGTTTCTCCATCTCCGCCAGCACGAACCGATCAATTTCATTCCGAGGCCACGCGGCGTCATTCGTCATGGGCGGTTCGACGGGCCGCACGGGCTGAAACGACCACCAGGCGCGAGCTTCCTCCCCGGTCATGCCGCCGATGGGTGCCGCCGCTTCCCTTGGGTCCGGTGCTCCCCGCCGAACCCATTCGATCAGCACGGCGACTTCGGCGTCGGAGAGCTTGCCACACTGGTTCCGGGAAGGGATCTGCGGCCTGTTCCCGTTGTCCCCGTTGTTCCCGTCGTGCTTCACGGCGCGGATCAACGGGCTTTCGGCCGGATCACCGGGAATGATCGCCGGGCCGGACCTGCCTCCACGTGTCCAATCGGCTCGCGTCTCGAGCGACAAACCGCCCTTGGCGTTTTCGCCACCGTGACACTCCAAACAGCTCTCTACAAGCAGAGGACGCACCTTCGATTCGAAGAACTCGATCCCTTCGTCGGCAAGCCCGGCCGCAACCCAGACGAATGCGAACGACACTGTCAGGGCAAGGCGAGTCATGAGAGCAGTGGGTTTCAAACCGGGACGATATTCGAAGTGTTCGACACGTGACGATTGCCACCGAGGGCAGGATGCCATTGGGGCCATCGGGCGAGCCGTCCACGAAGCGCCGGACAAGTTGGCGCTCGGAGCATATTGCCTGCAAGGAATAACTTCGTCCTTTCGCCAGGTTGATCGAAGAAGTCGGTGAGGAATGGGCGGAAATGAGCCGGGAGGAGGGCTGGCGGCAATCCTGCTTATTCCAGTTCGCGTTCAAGATGAGAGGAATCCATGCTCCCGGAGGGAGCGCGGA
>JAQCER010000236.1 GCA_027618625.1 Verrucomicrobiota bacterium | reverse complement strand
CGACAATGGAGACGGTCGACATCGAACGCTCGATCCCCTTAAACGTCCATACGGCCTTGCCGCTGAGATCACCACGCTGGCTGGGGTCGATGCAGCTAAGCATGCCGAGGCCCGGGCCGTGCTCGGGATCCTGGCCGACTGCAACGTAAAGCTTGTCCTTATAAGTGACCACAGTGCCGATGATCTCACTAGGGCCTTCGGGCTCGGCATACTTGATTGCTACGCCGTCGGTGCCGATGCGGTACTCTGGTGGATTAGCGTCGTAGCGAAAAAGTTCGTTGAGAATATCGAAGCCTTCCTCGTTCTTCTTAGTGTCGAGGCCGAATCCGTAACACCATCCATCGCCTGCTCCGAACGTCACCATTGGTGTGCCGTTGATCTCGGCAAATCCTGGCGATGACCATGAACAGGGCAGGACCCGCTCGCTGACTCCCGCAGCATCCTCGCCGATGAGTTCGCCAGTCTCCTTGTTGAGGCAGATCAAGCTGGGTGCATTGGGCGCAGGAATGTTCAAATGGGTCCAGTCGACACCATTGGAGGTGGTGGCGAAAAGTTTGTCTCCAACGATGAGAATGGAGCTGCTGGCAATGTTGTGTGGAAACACGCCGAGTTCACCACGCATATCGAACGTCCAGATGATGTCGGCATCTTTGGCCGTCGGTTCGACAGGTTTACCGGCGGCGTCCAAGCTGTAGCTGGCTTCGTTAGCGAATCCCTGGTTGCCATTTGCCATTCCGTTCATATCGAGGCAGGCGACTTCGCACCTATTGGTGATAATGTAAGCACGGTCGCCTTCGATGGTCGCAGATGAGCAGATTCCCAAAAATTCCCAGTCGGATACCTTGCCTGCTCCGAGCTTGGGAACCACCAGCTGCCACTGAAACTCGCCGGTCTTCTCGTCAAATGCCATTACCACTCCGCGATCGCCAATTTGTCGCGGATCACGAGGCGTCTCATTGTTGGTTCCCACCAGAATCCGGCCACCCGAGATGGTTGGACTGCCGTAAGTCTGGGAGCCCAGCTTGAGGACGTATTTGCAATTCTTGGTGGTCGAAAGGTCGACCGTTTCGGTTCCGCGCGCACGCTTTCCCGGATCGAACTCGACTGGCAGGTGCTTTTCCTCGGAAACCATGTTCTTATGCTGGGTACCGCCCCATTGAGGCCAGTCGCCCGCGAGGGCGGAGCTGACGGTCGCCGTGGCGAAAAGTGCGGCAACGTAGTTGGTTAAGTGAGAGTCTTTCTTCATGATACTTGGGCTTCGCTAACTGGCTTGATCGATGCGGTTTAAATGGGGAGATTATTCGTTGGGGGTCACTTTAATGTTGTCAATGTAGACGCTCTTTTGAGCTTGCGGCGAGTAACCGAAAAGACCGGGTGCTCCCACTTTGTTGGCATCCATATGGGGCACCTCGAGCGTCCAACTCTCAGGTTCTGCTGTACCTTTTGCCCAGGCTTTCACCTTAATGATGCCGTTATCAGAGCTGTCGACGTCGACCCGCATCTTCATGGTGTACCACTTTCCAGCGGTCACCGGGAACGGCATGGCAACTTTGAAGCGCTCGTGATTGGAGGCCACTTCCAGTAGATCCTTGTTGCCGACGAGGGTAGCAACATAGCGCTGATTAATGAGTCCTACAGTCGACTTGATGCGACGGTTTCCATCGGTCATCATGTCGGCCTCGATAGTATAATTGGACGAGTCGGCATGACCGATGAAGGTGATCGCCCGCTGGAAGAGCACGCGGTCGAGGGTCTTGGCGAGCACTTTGTTGCCATCGATCTCGCGGATTTCCCACTTGAAGCGGGCCCCGCTCCAAGGCAGGGCAGGGTGGGCGAACTTCACGCCGGTCTCGGTGGGATGATCGACCACCAGCTTATAGCTCTCAAAGTCTTCTGAGAAGGGCACATCCCTCAGCACGCGGCCACGGACAATGCATGAGAGGTTGTCTGCTGTTGTGGCCTTGAACGCGCCTGCGGATTCTTTCGCATCGGGCTTGGCTTCAATCACCATTCCTGCACGGAAATCAGCATCCATTTCCGACTGCACTTTGGCGGTGGGCGGGACGAACTTTGCCCACTGGGCGGTCGGGACTTCACCGATCCGAACACCATTGGCATCTATCGAGTAAAGCTTGATTTGTTCCATACCGCCAGGGTGCAGGATAACCTCGGATGGTACTGCTTGAAGAGCTACGGGTGCACCGGGTTTAAGAGGTTCCTCGTTCGGCGCGTCGCCGTAGGTGATCTTGCCGGTATCAAAGGCAAAGCAGTAAATTTTCTCTGTGGTCTCGATGAATACCCGACCATCCGCAACTGCTGGAGCGCCGTTACAGGCACCGTCGAGGTCCAACGTGTGCAGGATCTCCGCTTTCTCCGCAGTGGGATTGATCACATAGACGTTTCCATCGAGCATTGGAACAATGAGCAGACCATTGACAGCGAGAGGGGATGCATGGCCGAGGTTGTCGGTGCCGAGTTTTTCTTCCCAGAGGATTTTGCCCTCACCAGGTTCAACGCACACCAGCGAACCCGTCTTCGTCACCTGGTAAATGAGGTCATTTAGCAGAACGGGCGAACTGGAGAATGAGTTGATCGGAAGCCTCCAGATTTCGTCCTCCTTGGTAAGAACCACCTGCGGGTCGTTCATTCCCACCACTTTGCTCGGAATGCGGATGGCAACCATGCGCCCTTCTTCGGAGGAATCGAGGTTCTCTCTGCCGTGGATCGCTATGATCCGGTCTTTCCAGAGAAGCGGCGAGGAATTGACGCCACCGTGGCTCATTTGGTAGCGCCAGAGTGGCTGCCCCGTGAGCATGTTGATCGCAGCCAGATTGCCGCAGCCGGTGCCTACATACATGATCCTCTGACCATTGCGAGTCTCGATAAAAGGAGTCGAAAAGGAGCTGTCTTGCGGGCGAACGCCAGGCTCTGATGCCCAGACGTGTTTGCCGCTGTGCTTGTCGAAGGCGTAAAAACGATCGGCTCCTGGCCCTTGCGCTCCCCAGTTTGCGGTGATCCGGCGGACAATCACCAGGTCTCCTTCGATAATCGGGCAACCAGTTCGGCCATTCGGGAATGTGAGGCTTCCGAATTCCTCGACCATTGGCACCTCCCACAGAATTTTGCCGTCCTTTGAAATGCAGGCAAAGTGGCCATTTGCCGTGAGCAGGTAGAGGTTACCGGTTTCCGGATCATATCCAGGGGAGCCGATCCCGTAGCGGTCATAGACCGTGTCGCTGATGTACTCGGGGAAATCGACTTCCCAAATTTTTTCCCCAGTCGCAGGATCGAGGCAAAGCAATATCTCCGGCAGGTAGTCGTAAAGTTTGTTCGTTTCGCGCACGGTAGGCGAGTCGCCGCGTCGGTAAGCGTAGGCGTAAAGTTTCCCATCGATAATGATCGGAGTGCCTCGGCCGAACGCGTCGGACTTTGTCCATACCGGAGTCGGATTAAAGGTGCCTTTCTCATACGATTCCAGTGAAGTCCCGGTTCCGAGAGGGCCACGCCAGAATTGCCAATCACCGGCTTCGGCTTCATCAATGTTGGAAAGGAGGAACGTGCTCGCGAGTAGAGCAAATGATGGAATGCGTTTACGCATAATACGGTAGTAAATCAGCGGGTTTTTCGTTTAGTGAAGCCTCGGCTCAGGTGCTGGACGGGTCGACGGCAGACAGTTTTCGACACTAGTGATCGGTCAAGCGACTGCAATCAGGTTTTTTGGTGAGAAACGCCTTAGACGCAATCTGGCAGCGACTCGGGAAGTGGATGACTCCCGGTAAGACTGCGGTGATGCAGCTCCCACCGATCGTGGATCGAGAAAGTTGGGCGGTCAAAATCTCTCTCGAAAAGCCTGACTATCGGTCGAGCTAAGAGTCGCACGAAGGACCGAGATTACCCTCGACCTAAGAAATACAGCTTCTTTCACTCAATGGTAATTATGGTTCATATGGTAAACTAAAACGTGGAAGTCATCTCGCGGGCAACCGCACATGACCCGTTTCGAGCGAGCAAGAGTGGAATACGGTAATTGACACGATCGGGTCGTTGTCGGGAGTGTAGAAACCATAGTAGGCAGCCCCGGCACTGCCGTTGACATTCTGAGTGACCATCGTTCCACTCAGCGATTGAGCGGTGATATCACAAAGATCAAAAGAATTCTGTTCTGCGTAGAAATAAAACGCTTCCGTTCCCACCGGCAGAGTCATGGTCAACGAGACTGCTCCGTTGTTGTAGTAAACGTCTCCAGTATATCCATGACTCCAGGTTGCCCAACCTCCTCCTGGAACGGCCTTCCTGTTTGTCAGCTTGGCCCTGTTTGGGTTGGCACGTCGGCGCCATGCAGACCTGGCTGGAGTATCCAGCAGATCCAACTGACGCGGAGGCGAGAGAACGACTCAAAGAGGGGAGCCGAGAGCCTCGCTACACCGCCTTCCGGCGCCGCAGCACCCAGACGCGGTGGCTTTCGCTGTCGCGCACGAAGACGGAACCGTCGGCAACCGCGAAGACCCCGTGCGGCAGCGCCATGCGGCAGGCGAGCGCCGCTATCACTCCATCTGCGGTTCCTCGGCGAATTTCCTTCACCCGCAATCCTATTTCCAGTAAACCCACGCCATACCCAATCTTCTGAAAACATGGATGCGATTCGTTACCCTGATTTGCCCAAGGATCTCCAACGTGGTCTTTCATGGAGCGCCATCAAATACTTCGGCGCCGGCGCGGTCATCGCGTCGGTAACAATCGGTTCCGGAGAGACGCTGTTCGCCTCGCGCGGCGGTGCCGTGTTCGGCTACACGCTGCTCTGGTGCTTTGTCGCCAGCGCGCTGATGAAGGGAGTCCAAGTCTACACCGCCGCACGCTACATGGTCTTGACCGGCGAACACCCGATGACCCATTGGGCCGCCATGCCGGGCCCGCGCGGCTGGGCCGCGATTTCGATGGCGGCCCTTTGCCTCTTCTGCTTCCCGTTCTGGCTTGCCGCGCTGCCTCTTGCACTGGGCGACTTGCTCAACTGGATCTTCAACGTCGAGGCCACTGGCAGCGACCGCCTCGCGCTAGCCCGCGTGTGGGGCACGATCAACGTTGCCATCATCGTCACGCTGACGCTCCTCCAAAGCTACGAGATCCTTGAGAAGGCCCAGTCGCTCATCATGGGGCTGCTACTGTTTTGCATCGTGATCGCCACCTTTGCGGCCCGGCCCGATTGGCTCGCGGCGCTGCAAGGCATCGTGATCCCCCAAGTTCCGGCGAACTACCCGGACTGGATACAGACCGGCTACCCCTCAATCGCCTCAAGGGCACCCTGGCTTGAGATCGGTGTCTACCTGGGCGCCATCGGCGGCGGCGTCTACGACTACGTCGGCTATCTCAGCCTCTACCGCGAAAAACTCTGGGGTGCTCTCGCGCTCAAAAAGGACCGGTTCGAAGTGGGCCTCGTCTCCGGCAGCCCGGCAACGCTCCCAGTGGACGAGTCTCCAACGAATCTCGCCCGGGCGAAGCGATGGCTCATTCCCGCTGCGGTCGACACGGGTATCGGATTCGCCTTGGTCCTGATCTTCACCCTATGCTTCGTCCTCCTCGGCGCCGCGATCCTCCACCCCGCACACGTCGCCCCCGCCGGTAACGACCTGCTCACTCATCAGGCTCAATTCCTCACCCGCATCCACCCGAGCCTTCTCTTTCTCTATCAAATCGGAATCTTCTTCGCCTTTTGGGGAACAATTTACGGGGCCTACGAAGTCTACTCCCGAACCGCCTTCGAATGCCTCGCCCCAGTGAGCACCCGGGTGCGGACGACCCCCTATCCGCGGTTTCGCCTCGCCATCCTCGCCTACACCGTCGTGCTCGGTCTCACGCTGATGTGGACCATGGACGATCCCATCAAAATCGCCTCCCTCCCGGCAATCGTGGGCGGCGTCTTCGCCTGCGGCCTCTGGTGCTTCGCTATGATTTGGACTGAACGGCGGTTTCTACCCAAACCGCTTCAAATGCCTCGCGCACTGCTCGCGCTCAACGTCGTCGCCGGAATCGTCTTAACAGCGACCGGGCTCTACGCTCTGGTCGAGTTCTTCAAGAACGCCGCCGGCCATTAAACCTCAGTCCCGCACGCGCTCCCTCGACCGACCGCACACTCAAGCACCCGGCCAAGAGAGCCACGCCGACGGCCAGTCCCGCGCACGTCCCCACAACCCATGCCCTGCATCCATCGCATCGAAACACAG
>JAQCER010000235.1 GCA_027618625.1 Verrucomicrobiota bacterium | reverse complement strand
CGCTATCCGGAAACGCTGGACGAATTAGTGCCCGTGTATCTTGCCAAACCACCGATCGATCCATGGAGTGGGCAGCAGCTCATCCACTACACCCTGCGCCCCGGTGGCCGCCCGGCACTGTGGTCGATTGGCGAGAATCAGGAAGATGATCATGGCTACACCATGGGCGATTATGGAGACAGCGACGACATCACCTGGCAATACGAACTTTCTCCGGACGATCCAAACCATCCGGATCGCAACAGCCGCGCTGTTCTCAGTGCTCCAGTGATTGAATCATTGAATCAGGACATACGGAGACACGACAAGGGCCGTGAAGTGCGCACTCGATGACTCCCAGTAGGCGGCGTGCGGCGCAGACGGCTTCACCAGATGGCCAGACTTGAGCCAAGCCTGCACCTTCTCCGGTTCATCGGTTCATCGTTCATCATTGGGGAAGGCTTCACCAACGGAGCGGAGATCGAGGCTGGGATCCACACAGAGGGCGCCGACTTGCGTAGTCCGGTAGTGCGCTTCCATACGTTATTTCTCAAATCGTTCTTATTCCCCTCCTCGAAGGTCCCGCAACGTACGCAACCCACCCATCTTCGCTTTCGGCACCAGAGCACCGCAGGTTCGCTCCACTCCCATCCGCACTCGATTCTTCTCAAATACCGACTCCACAAACGCAGCACTGCCCAGTGCCAGCCCGTCCACAAAGTACCGCACTCGATGGCGCAGCAACGCAGCAACTCCGGAGCAGGCAGCTCAAAGTCACGCGCCTCTTCTGCCTCAAATTCTTCCAGCGTCAGTCCCTTGCTCACCACACGGTCATTCTCGTCACGCAATTGCCGCCCCTCCTCCATCAACAGTTGCCGATACCGACGATGCACCTTCTTCCACGCCTCGCCATCTCGACGCGGTGCATCCAGTTCTCCAAGCAACTCATACACCCCATTGCGTGCATTCCCCTGCCCCTTCCTTCAGCGCCTCCGCATATCCGCACCAACGCCACTCACGCGGATCCTTCGATCCTTCACAATTCCCGCACGCACAGCATTCAGATCAATGTAAGCAGCAACAGTAGCCAGAACTCCGGGCTCACCCTGCACTAACACACTCTTAAATCGATCCTCCCACAGCGGCCCTTTGCGCTCACTGCGAAGATTATACCACTGGCTGAATCGCTGCTTGATCTCCCCCACAAACGCCGACAAATCATACAGTCGATCAGTCGATCCAATTACGCACGCTTGAATCGCTCGATCTGCTCCTCCGTCCTCCGTCGTCAGGGTAGGATTCTCCATCGCAAACAAATCTTCCGCTTCAACCGCTTCCTCCACTCCAACAGTCTGTTCAGACATTTTCCGCCTCGTGGGCCTCCTCCATGGCCGGATATCGCGACTCCCCGATATCGTCATAGTCAGGATTCTTCTGCATCTCAAACCTCATTCTGCGCGCTTTAGGCTTAGGTATTGTGGTGAAAATCGCAGATCTCCATTCGCCGTCGATCCTTCAAACAGTGTAAATGGAACAATGTATCTCTTCCCGTCTGATGTCAGACGAACTTCGGCCTTTACGCCGGAATCGGTAACGTAATCCACCAATGCCAATTTTTCCACTCGCAAGATATCTCCCTTTACTACAACAGAATACTCTGGGAAATCACCGGAGGACGCCAAGTAGTCGTCCACGGAGATATACCTAGGCGCCTCAGAACCATGTTGCACGTAAATCTTCGAAGTGATAGCTGTCTTCGTCTTCAACAACGGACTGACAACTACATACTCTTGCCCAGGTGCGATACTTCCATACTCCGATGCTTTTCTTCTACTGATATTCCGCTCTGTTTGAATCGGCACACACGAACACATAGTTCCCATCAAGAGAATAACGCATGCCTTGAACTGAAGCTGAGAAACGTAATGCGAAAGGCTTCCAGCCGATCGGAATAGACGCGATTGATGTATCATGGCTTTTTGCACGCTCGATTAAGTATATTATTACGCCGGTTTTGGGGTCAGTATGGGTGAGCATGTTGCCGTTGGTGTCGTAGGTTGGCCCGTTGGCGGGCTGGGTCAGTTGATTGCGACTGCTGGTGGTGTAGCTTTGGCTGGTGCTCGGGTTGGAAGTGGTTCTTGCGGTGCGGCTACCGGCGGTATCGTAGGTGAAGTTGTCATGATTTATTTGACGTCCCTTATTTTTACAACAGTGTCATTTGATAAGAACTAGCGGGCTATCCAGTAGTTCATGGAATCGTTGGGTGGGATCGACTTTGTTGAGGATGCTGGCGCTGGGATCGAGCTGAAGCTCGAGCTACTTCCCTTTGGGAGGAGGCGGATCGGAGTCCGCCTTTCCTTGTTTTGGCTTGGCGGGAATTCTACTCGAAGTAGGTGTCGTCGTGGGAGTAAGGTGGGGCGCAGCAGCAGAGAAAGCGCACGGCGGTGAGAGCGGTGATCTGGTGCCAGGCCCCGGGCGGGATGAGGATGCCATCGCCGGGGCCGACTTTTCGCACGTCGCCGTCCATCTCCATGGACGCGGTTCCTTCGAGCATGAAGTAGATCTCTTCGCTGAGTTTGTGGTAATGTCTTTCGGTCTGCCCGCCGTCTGGAATGCTGGCTTCGGCGAGGCTTTGCCTTGCGACTGGCGCATTGGTAAGATCAAGAATGCTGCGAATGGTGGAGCCGTCCTTGGTGGTGAATGCCGGTTGCTCGGAGAGCTGGTTGATCGTCATCATGGAAAAGAATGAAAGGATGGATTTACCTGCGTTTTTTTCAACGTTTCAGGCCAGGGTCAGATTGGGATCGATGTCCTCTGTGAGTTCTGACTGCAGGCCTCGGGCGAATCTCAGGGAGGCGACGTAGCCGATCATGGCTGCGTTGTCGGTGGTGAGTGCTGCGGATGGGAGCAGGAGGCGGTGGCCGGCATCGGCGCAGCGGTCTCGCAGGGCTTCCCTTAAACGGGAATTGCAGGCGACACCGCCACTTACGGCGAGGCAGTTCATGCTAGTCGCAGCGAGGGCTTTGAGCGCCTTGGCGACGAGGACGTCGATGACTGCTTCCTGGAACGAGGCACAGATGTCGGGGAGCCATTCCTGCGCAGGTGCTTTTTCGCGCAGCTCCGGCAACTGATAGAGGACGGATGTTTTCAGCCCGCTAAAGCTGAAGGCGAAGTCGCCACTGTGCAACATGCTGCGGGGGAAGTCGTAGGCTTTTGGGTCGCCGGATGCGGCCAGTTTATCGATCTCCGGGCCTCCCGGGTAGGGCAACTCTAACATTTTCCCTACTTTATCGAATGCTTCTCCTGCGGCATCATCACGAGTGCGACCGAGCAGGGTGTAGCTACCGACTTCGTCCATACGGATGAGCATGGTGTGACCGCCACTGACGATGAGTCCGACGCATGGACAGGGATCGACAGCTGCGCTGAGGAAGGGTGAAAGCAAGTGCCCCTCCATGTGATTGATGCCGAGATAGGGACGGCGAGTGGTGACAGCCAATGCCTTGGCGACGGTGTTGCCTATCAAGAGGGAACTGGACAAGCCTGGCCCGGAGGTGGCGGCGAAGGCATCGATCTGGGAGATGTCGCAGTTGGCAGTGGCAAGGGCTTGTCGCACGAGTGGCGCAACATTGATCACGTGGTTGCGTGAAGCAAGCTCTGGCACGACGCCGCCGTAGGGACGATGCAGCGGCACCTGCGAGGAAATTTCACTGGCGAGCACACGAGCGCCTTCGACGATGGCAACGGCGGTCTCGTCACACGACGTTTCCAGCGCCAGGATTCTCGGTAAGGTAACGCTCACTTCTTGTCAGCTCCCCTCCCCTGCAACACTAACACTCCCTGCAGGGCGTCCACGGCACGCTGAAGCTGGCGATCGCCCAGATCCGCGAGGCTCTTCACTCCATCGGCGGCACGACGATCGGGTGCCGCCCACCACTTGAACACGCGCTCTTCCTGCTCAGGGGTCAAGGTGGCAACGATGTCTGGCGTTACGCCGCGCTCGTGAATCGTCCACTTGTCCGGTGTGTAGTATTTTGCAATGGTCAAACGCAGTGCGGTTCCCTGCTGCATGGGGATGATACCCTGCACCGATCCTTTGCCGAATGTGGTTTCGCCAACGATGACCGCGCGCTTGAGATCCTGCAGCGCGCCGGCTACCAGCTCTGAGCCGCTGGCGCTTGAGTGATTTACGAGGACGGCCATGGGATACGTGCGCTCGCGTTGCTTACGCGATGCAGTGAGATAGGGCGGTTGATCGTGCGCACGCACCCGACCTTCTGTAGTGACGATGGAGGTCTCCGGCGGAACAAATTCGCCACAGACATCGACGGCGCTGGTGATGAGTCCGCCGGGGTTGTTGCGAAGGTCGAGCACGAACGCCTCCATGCCGTCGTCCTCCAGTCGGTCAAGGGCATCGCGCAGTTCGCCAGCGCTGGGCTCGTTGAACTGAAGCAGCCGCGCGTAGCCGATCTTTCGCGTGCCGGTCATCGATTCGTCGATCAGCATCACGTCCTTGACGGTATCTTCCTTGATCACCTCGCGCAGGATTTCGACGCTGCGCAATTCATCGGTGGTCGGCCGCTTCAGGATCAGCTTCATGCTCTCGCCTGGGTTTCCGCGTAACATCTGTACGGCTTCGACAATGGGCAGATCCTTGGCCAGACGATTGCCGATCTGCACGATCTGATCACCGGGCAGCACCCCGGCTCGGGCGGCCGGGCCGTCTTCACGGACTGACACGATCGACAGCGCACCATTCTTAGGTGCCACTGCGATGCCCACTCCATCATAAGTGCCGTCGTCCAGCGTTTCCTTCACCTGCTCGTAGAGGGCCGGATAGAGAAACTGGCTATGAGGATCGAGAGCGCTGAGCATGCCCGCGAGCGCATTGTTCACCAGCGACTCGTAACTAACCTTTGACTCATCGACATAATGTTCGCGCACAATTTCCATCGCCCGCAGCAGCAATTCCACCTGGGCGTAGCCGTCGTCGTCCTCCTTCAACGGCGCTGTAGCTTCGACAGGTTCCTTTGTCTCCGAATCCTCTGCTGGCTCGTCCTGGCAGGGCGATCGGGATACGAACGCCGACAAGAGAAGAACACCGACGCAGAGAGAGCGCAGACGCAGGTAGGAAGGGATCGTGAGCACGGCTCCAGACATGCTTTGAGTATCGGCGGCGTTGTCCGAATTACAAGGATGGACGCTGCGTCACCTCAGCTGAGTCAGCTGAGTCAGCTGAGTGCCTTGTCTGTCACCCACTGGAAGATTCGGAGGCGGAACGATTTTCAGGTCGGCAAGCGGAACATGTGCGGCCATTCCGTCGGTAAGCAATACCTTGCCCCCCACCCGCTCCCAGCGTTCGGGTCACCGCAGCCATCCTTCATTTTAGCCTTGTAGCCGGCCTGCTTCGCGATCAAGCCCAATCGGTTCCGCCTCCTTCACATTGCTTTACCGGCGCTTGCATCTGGCTGGGAATCAGGGCACGCTTCCCTCTGAGTATGCCAACTATCACCATTCACCATCCCGACGGCGAGCAGTCCAGTTTCGAATTGAGCAAAGTTCTCACGTCGATCGGCAGAGGCCCGGACAATGACATTGTGCTCCCTGACGGCAGCAGTTCCGGGAATCATGCAATTTTGAAAAAGACTGCCACGGGCGATTTTTCAGTGACCGATCTGGGATCGACCAATCACACGCGTGTGAATGACAGAAAGGTGCAGGCGCTGGATCTGCTGGACGGCGATGTGATCTTGTTCGGTGACACGCGGGTGGTCTATTCATCCGAGATCAGCCCGGGCAAAGGTGGCAGCAATCGCCCCGCTGTGAGTTCTGCTCCGCCTCCGCCAACTCACAGCAAGATTTCAGCGCCTCCTTCGTTCTCGGCTGAAGAAAAGCGTGCACATGGTGCGGACAAGCCAGCGAAGAAGTATCAAAAGAAGGACGCCCATCCAGATGATGGCGCCGGAGCGGGTGGATGTTTTGCCCTGCTGATGCTTCCACTATTGCTCGTCCTCTGCCTGTTCGCAGGGATGGAAGCGAGGCATTATTTCTCTACGGACAAGAAGCTGCTTCACGAGGAATTACTGGAACTTTACAACGCACGACGGGCTGCAGATGCTGCGGCTGAAGCGGCGATCCCCGACAAGGAAATTTAGCCTCAAATAAGCAACGAGTGTTTAACCTGGATTATGCATGAGCGATCTACTGCGACTTGCAAAAGACTCCATTTGCTGCGTTGCGCGCCATTTT
>JAQCER010000234.1 GCA_027618625.1 Verrucomicrobiota bacterium | reverse complement strand
CTGGCCGTTCACCGCTGCCGTCGGCCAGCCCGCCGGTGCTGACTCCGGTTGCCGGATGACATCGTCAGGAAACAGGTAAGTGTGGGTCTTGACGGTAGACGCTTCGAACCCGCTCCTGAACGCGGCAACCCGGAGCACCGTTGTCTTCCTGATCGAAAGTGGGGTCGAGTAGACCGAGCCAGTCGATGCGGTGGGCGTGCTTCCATCGGTGGTGTAGCGGATGGTGGAGCCGGGAGTAGCTGCGGTGAGGGTGACCGTCTGCGCCGTGGCGTAGGTTCCGCGCTTCGGCGCAACATCCGGATCCAGCACCCGACCGAGCGCGGACGTTGCCGAATTGACTGCACCGGGCGTGGGAATCACGAAGTAAGCCGGAGAACCCACGCCGAGGCCGCCGCCGACCAGTTCAGGCGCAATGAGAAAAGTGCCGTCCCCCGCCGAGATATTCAGTCCGTGTATCGCCAGCGTATTGGTGCCTGAAACCATCGCGGACAACGCGGCGCTTGCATTGATTCCCTCGCCCAGCAGCGAGACCTCAATGCTCCGACTGGCTGTGGCTGTGGAGTTCCACACTGGGTCAGCCGGGGCATTCCTGCGGGCCACTTCGACTCCGTTGACATATGCGGCGAATCCATCATTGTAGCGCATGGTCAGGGACAGGGATTTCAGATCGGCAACATTCCCGACGCTGAAGGGAACGCGTAGGTAAGCAGTGCCGCGAACGTTTTTCATCTGCGCCTCGATGTTCGTTCCTACCGATCCACTGTCGAGCGACGTCGACACCGCCAGGCCGCCAGAAGGAATGTCACCGATCAGTTTGAAGTTACTGTTGAAACTGGTGAAATTCCCCCGCGCCGCGAACAGCTCGACCTCTGCACCACCCCCGCGTTCGAAGAAAACCAGCTCAATCGTGTGGCTCCCGGCCGAAAGCGATCGCGATCCAAACCGGTCTTCCACTCCATGCAGCGCATCGTCGTTGATCACATTGGTGCCGTTGATGCGCACACGCAGGCCATCATCCGAAGTCGTGCCAAACGTCCACGTCCCGGCGACTGGAATTTGAATGATCCCCGTAGCCTGCACCGTGAAATCATCGCCGCCGCCATTGGGAAATGGCAGATCATTGGTGAATCTTCCCGTTCCTCCAGAATCGAACAGGTCCACTACTTGCATCGTGGCAGTTGTCTCGCTTCCCACCCCGAATCCGCTCAACAGATCATCTGCATCGCTGAGGTTACTGACCAGAGATCCGTTGCTCCGAACCTCTCGAACGGTGAATCCGGGAACCGTCAAACCGAAGCCAACGCCGAGGTTCGCACTCTGCCAGCTGCCATCATTGAAGCCATTGGCTCTCCACGAACTTCCCAGTGAGCCACTGGTGGGAATCAGCACGCGAGCAGATGCTTTTGCTGACACCAGCGATATTCCATCGAACGGTACGCCAAAGCTTTCGTCGGGCTCCTGGCGGGAAAACTCGGGAGCAAATGCCTGCAGCACCGTGACCGTATCGGGAGCCACCAGCGCAAGATATTCACCACTGGCCTGGAGCGAGAAATTCGTATGCAATGGCAGCCCGCTGACCGTGCGATCCTTGCCCGAAGCGAATACCACCAGAAATTCCCCTGAGCCCAGATTCACATCCGGCAGCGTCCACTTATCGAGCGCTGATGGGTCATCGGTAAGGCAGTAACCAGCCAGCGATACAGACGCCGCGCCCGAATTGAAAAGCTCAATCCAATCCGGATCATCGCCATCTTCATCGACGAGAGTCGTTTGGTTGTCCGCCATGAACTCGGTGATCAAGATATCAGCCTTTGCCGAAGTAGAAGCAAAAAAGGGCAGACAGAAAGAAGCGAGCAACGCCTTTCGTTGGGGGAAGAAATACCACGGACGGGCACAGTCTGGAGTCATAGCGAGCACGAGTTCGGCGTTATGCGGGAACGCCGAAGTTAAACTCACCGATCAAAAGAGCAACGACTATTGCCGTTCTACGCAAATGTTAGAACCCGCACTTCATCTGAGATTCACTCCTGCAAGTCCGGAAGCCGTGGCGACGTTCATTGGGTCAGTATGCCAGGTGCCCTTGCTCTCTACCATCGCGTCAGTCAGCTGGCGGCCGGTCAGCCTCGGTCTTGAGCCTCTACTCGGAGCCTTTCCGGTGGGTGCCATCGATCTCGTTCCTCGAGGATGCCCTTCCTGACGACTGGATGCTACAGCCGTCGCGATTCGTCGATCTGAACGCGCCGATCATCCTGCCAGGGGGCGAACATTTTTCTCCGATTGTCGATCCCGCACTGTTCACTGGAAGCCTGCGGATGGACGCGCTCGACTGTCCGGAAGGACTTTCCACAACGAAGGGATTGCCGGAGCGAAGCTGGGGAAAAGTCTGCCGATGCCTGTGCAGTGGGCCTACGTTCTCAGCGACGGAACGGTTGCCTACCTCGGCGAGGATGGGCGCTTTCTGTGGAACTCACATTCGGAAGCGAACCCGATCGTCGGACGCTACGCATTCTGGGTAGATGACCTGAGCTGCCGGATCAACATCAATACGGCGGCGGAAGGTGCCTATTGGGAAACGCCGCGGGTTAATACCGTGGAGGACCGCTCGTATGCCCGGTTTCCTCCGGCAAACGGCGAGTACCAGGTCACACCGGTCACCCGGCGACGACTTGTCTCAGCGCGGTTCTCCACCCGGGTATGCGCTACTACCTGCCGGGAACCACTGGTGCTCTTGCCCCGTTCGCGCTCGACGAGGTGCGCGAAATCTGGTGCGCGAGCCCAGGCATCAATCCTGATAATTTACGGACTCAGGTCGTCAAGGTGACCGGTCCGTGCTTCGTCAATGTAGGGGACGAATGGGGCGGCGATGGACTTGGGTTCGCTGCGCAGCCTCTATCCGCCCGCGTGCGTGGATGAAGGCCCGGGCTGTGTTCTAGCGGGCATTCAGCCCGAGGAGGTAGGTCGTCAA
This sequence comes from Verrucomicrobiota bacterium, assembly GCA_027618625.1. Lineage (GTDB taxonomy): Bacteria > Verrucomicrobiota > Verrucomicrobiia > Verrucomicrobiales > DEV007 > JAGROY01. The sequence goes on along the minus strand of JAQCER010000234.1, from coordinate 3,271 downwards.
GCATTCTCAGATGATCGATGTGATGTTTAATGTTCGTATCCCCCTTACCTGCATCGCGGCATCGGCATTCTTTCTGCTCTCTTTTTCTCGAACAGGCTATTCTACCAGCGTGAGCCATCCAATTATCACAAATTCAGAGCCGCCCGGGATCGTCAATGATCCACTTTATGGGATGTCATCCTTTCTGGAAATACTCCAGCAGCTGGTGCGCGAGCCGTCGGTTGTGGGGGCGGAAGACTCGTTTTTCCGAGTTCTGCGTCGGGAGCTGGAAGAGCTGAATATAAAAGTCGAGCGCCACATGGGTCTGCTCGTTGCCCAAGGTTCGGAACCGGATAGCCTGGTGCTCTCGGCTCACATCGATCGCCACGGGTTACTCTGCACTGGGCCGAACGAGTTCCAGTATGCAGCATTTATCGCCAGCAACCGTGGAGAGCTCGACGGCGACTCCGTTTCCGAGCAGAGCATGGCCACGATTGCCGATCGCTTCACGGGTCAGCGAGTGCAGGCGCATTTTCCGTTCACCGGAACGTATCTTGGTCAGAGCACGATCACGAATGCGCGCCTGTGCCCGTATCGCCACAACCTCATCTTCGAGATCGATGGGCTCGATTACCTGCATCCCGGCACGCCTGTGTCCTTTCTTGATCGCCTGCAGGTGACCGATTCTCACGTTGCCGCGCAGCTCGACAACGTGCTGTCAGTCGCGTTGATCATTTACTTGTTTCGTCTGGGCTTTGGTGGTACCGCGTTGTTCACCGCACAGGAAGAAGCAGGGCGCAGTTGGCGTTACGCATTGGCATGGTTTCAGCGCGAGCGGACCTCCAGTCGGCGGCTTTTGGTTCTCGACACCAGTCCCTATCCATCACCCGAAGCAGCAGCAGCCCAGGAGCTCGTTCTTCGTCACAAGGACGCCACCGCAGGCTTCGATCCCAGATTCACAGCGGAAATTGAACGCGCCTGCCAGCGCCTTGGCATCAATTATACGTTCAAAGACGACTGGATCGACCAGCAGAATCTCACCCGCAGCAAGCCCATGTCGCTTGGCCGCACAGAACTCGGGCGACTCGTCGCAGCCACCGGTGGAAATATCAGCGGCACCACATTGCAAATTCCCACCACCGGCTATCACACCGCGAACGAATCCGCATCTCTGGCATCGATCCGCGCCGCACTACGATTGCTCAGCGCCTATATTTGAGGCGTTTCCGTGATGACCATCGTTAGCTGATGCATTCAGGATTCAGTGGAGTCAGGCCATAGGGAGCCATAGGGCATTTTTCGCAAGTTTGATGGGAAATGGGAACCGAAGCTTTGCATTTGTGCCGAGATGCGGCATTACAGGAGAATCGATCAGAAAATGAAATCCCTGAAGCAATTGTGCCGACCTAGGAAAAGCGTCTTCGACATGAGTCGTCGCGACGTGGTTCTCGACGTTACTGACCTCATCGAAGACAAGATTGAGCCAGAGGAGTTCTTCGGCGAGAACTGGGTGACCGGAGGAATGCGCGATCTCGTTGTGGGAGGGATGAGGCGTCTCGCTGGCAAGAGCGATCAGGGAGTGTTCGTTCTCAGTCAGGCGATGGGTGGAGGTAAGACACACTCCATGATCACCCTCGCCCTCCTGGCGAGACACCCGGAGTTCAGAAGCAGAGTTTTAGAAGACGCGGTTCAAAAGGATCTTGGTGCTGTAAAGGTCATCGGATTCACCGGAAGGGAAACGGATGCACCTCTTGGGATATGGGGCTCGCTTGCGTATCAGCTCGGGAAGAAGGAACTGTTCAAAGACTATTATAGCCCGTTTCAGGCTCCAGGAGCCTCGGCATGGATCAATCTACTAAAGGGCGAGCCACTCCTGATTCTGCTAGATGAGCTGCCGCCATACCTCGACAATGCTCGAGCGAAGACCGTTGGAAATAGTGATCTCGCCCGTGTTACGACAACCGCTCTGGCCAACCTTCTCACGGCTGTCTGCAAGGTGGAGCTTTCCAATGTCTGTGTCGTTATCTCCGATCTCAAGGCAACCTACGAGGGCGGTAGTCGCCACCTCAACAGGGCGCTGGACGATTTTCAGAACGAGGTAGGGCGGACGGCGATGACGCTGGAGCCAGTGGGTCTGAACACCAATGAACTTTATCACATCCTGCGTACCCGGATCTTCGATAAGTTGCCGGCTCCCCAGGATGTCGATGAGATCGTCCGAGCCTACTCGCAAGCGGTCAAGGATGCCAGGCAGATGGATATCACTCACGCCTCCCCCGAGGATTTCGCTGCGCAGCTCCGTGACTCCTATCCATTCCATTTTTCAATTAAAGACCTCTATGCGCGCTTTCGTGAGAACCCCGGTTTCCAGCAGACACGGGGCTTGATCCGATTCATGCGTGTCGTTGTTTCACGTCTATGGGAGACCGGTCAGGCCGAGCATGTGAGCCTGATTCATCCTTACGACATCGATCTAAACAACGATGCGACCAAGAGCGAAATCCGGGCGATCAACCCGACTTTTGAGAACGCGATTTCTCACGACATCGCGGGTGGCGGCGTCAGCGTTGCCGAGAACTTGGACAAGAACAGCCCTGGCGATGCAACCGATGCCCAGGACGCTGCCAAACTCCTTCTCGTGGCGTCGCTTGCGAATGTCCCAGGTGCCACGCTCGGGCTGAATGCCTCGGAGGTAGTCTCGTATCTCTGTCGTCCCGGGCGCGATGCCGCGCGGCTTCTGAAAGATGTCCTCGGCGTGCTGAAAACCAAGGCCTGGTACCTTCACGCCAATCGTGAAGGCAAACTGTTCTTCAAGAATACCGAGAATCTCATCGCCAAGGTTCACACCACGGCTGAGAGCTACAGCCGCGAAGTCTCTCTGAAAGAGCTGCGCGCCTTTCTTGAGAACATCTTCGAGCCCAAGGTGAAGGACTGCTATCAGGAAACTCTCGCGCTGCGGCCTGTCGACGAAATAAACCCAAGCCCCGACCGGGTCACCCTTGTCATCAGCGAGCCCGCGATGACCGGAGGTGTGAGCGAAGATCTCATGAAATTCTGGAAGGATACCCCCTTCCAAAATCGTGTGGTCTTTCTTTCGGGCGATCGGGAGACGATGTCCGCACTGCTCGAAAACTCTGCCGAACTCAAGGCCGTCGGTTATGTTCTCAGCGAAATGGATGCCCAGAAAGTACCCGAGAATGACCCACAATACATCAGTGCTGAGGAAATGCGCGATGCCATCCGCCTTCGGCTTCTAAGTGCGGCCCGGGAAAGTTTCACCCGTCTCTATTAT
>JAQCER010000233.1 GCA_027618625.1 Verrucomicrobiota bacterium | reverse complement strand
AGACTTGCTCGCCACGACCGATCTTTCCCTGGCCATCATCGCGGAAATGATCGGCTACGCGCACACGGAGTATTTCAGCACCGTGTTCCGCAAGAAAGTGGGGGTGTCGCCGAGCGAGTTCCGGGGGCGGATACAAACCGACTGATGTTTCGGCATCGTTTCGCCATCGGAAGTCCCGAAGTCCGCATCCGCCAGCGTGGTCGCGACCCGTCATATTTGCAGACAGCCGCCGACGTAATGTGGTATGGATCGACTATGTCCGACTATACTTCCCGCAGGCCTTGTTTTGCTGCCTGTTTGTTTTCGCGCTCGGTTTCCTCGGAACTCAGCGTTCCACAGCGATTGCAGCCGAAGATTGGAGTTCCCTTACTTTTCACAAAGCGGCAAATCCACTACCGATCGGTGCCGTTACCGAGTCATGGCCACGTTTTCTGGGGCCTTATGACAATGCGACATCGCTAGAGACCGGACTGGATCTCGAGTGGCCAGCAGAAGGGCCGCCGCTGGTGTGGGAAGCGGGCAAAGGTGCCGGCTACTCTTCGCCCTCGATCGCTGATGGTCGACTGTTCCTTTTCCACCGGCCCGATGATGCCGAAACCCTGGAATGTCTTGATCCCGAAACGGGCAAGCGCATCTGGACGTTCTCCTATCCGATCGAGTATAGCGACCGCTATGGTTTCAGTGATGGGCCGCGTGCCAGCCCGGTGATCGATGGGGACCGCGTCTACACGTATGGCGTCACTGCAGTGATGCACTGTCTGGAGGTCGCGACCGGAAAGGTGGTGTGGCGTCGGGATCTGAAGGACGACTACGACGTGCCACAGAACTTTTTTGGATCGGGACCGACGCCAATCATCTGGACCGACTACCTATTGCAGAACATCGGCGGTCGCGATGAGACAGATGGCAAGGGCGTGTGTGTGGTAGCCCTGGACAAGCAGACAGGCAAAGAGGCCTGGCGCGTCGAAGATGAATGGGGTGCCAGCTATGCCTCCCCGATTGTTGCGAAGCTGCGCGGCAAAGAGTGCCTGCTGGTGCTCGCTGGCGGCGAGAGCAAACCGGCCACTGGTGGCCTGCTCTGCATCGATCCGCGAACCGGGGAGTTGCACTCGCGGTTCGCCTGGCGTGCTGACATCTATGAGTCGGTGAACGCTTCCACTCCCGTGGCTATCGATGACAAGCGCGTGTTCATTTCGGAGACCTACATGGTCGGTGGTGTGATGTTAGAGTTTGATGAGAAGCTGCAGCCGACGCCGGTCTGGAAGTCGCGGGATTGCGGTATGCACTGGATGACGCCAGTGGTGAAGGACGGCTACTTGTACGGATTCGCAGGGCGCAACGAACCCGATGCATTCCTCGGCTGTTTCAATGTGGATACTGGCAAGGAAATCTGGCGGGATACCTTGCGCTGGCAGCGCAAGTTTGAGCTGGAAGGCGGCAAGGATAGCCGACGCCAGCGCAGTTCCAGCCAGACCTGGAGCTTCTTCCGCGGCAGCCTGCTGCAAGTGCAGAACACGTTTATCGGCCTTGGTGAGCTGGGGACGCTGGCGCGCTTCGACCTCACCTCAGAGGGCCCCGGAGTTTCGCACAAAGCGGAACTCTTCACGGCCCGCGAAACCTGGGCGCTGCCGGTGTTGCACCGTGGCCTGCTCTACATCGGCCAGCATAGCAGGGATCTGACTACTGGAGCGAAGACTCGACTCCTGTGCTACGACTTGCGTGCCACCTCGCCGGCAGAGACACCCGCCGCACCTGCATCCGCTGTACCCGCCGCAGCATCGACAGTAGTGAGCGTGAGCTGCGATGCCCCGCCGGAAGATGCTCCAGAAGCCGCCGATTCTGAAACAGAAGCACCGGAGACCGCTTCACTCACCCTGGAGTTGAAGTCCGGGGATACGGTGGCCTTGTTGGGGAACACTTTTTTCGAACGGGAACGCCAGTATGGACAAATCGAGACGTTGTTGACTGCGGCGCTACCTGATACCGACTTGATCGTCAGGAATCTGGGGTGGAGTGGCGACAGCGTGTTCGGTCATGCGCGTTCCTACTTTGGCCCGCCTCAGGAAGGGCTCGACCGCCTCAAGGCCGATCTCGAGCTTTTCAAGCCCTCCGTGGTGATTCTCAATTATGGAGCTGCTGCAGCGTTCGAAGGCGAGGCTGGCCTGGCTAAGTTTATCGAAGGTTACAACAAGCTGATTGATCTGGTGGCGAGTGCGACCGATGCCCGACTGGTGCTGATGTCGCCGCCGCCCTGCGAGACCCTAGGCGATCCGCTGCCGGACATGGGGCCACAGAACGAGCGGCTCAAACTCTACGCGGCTGCCATTGGTAAGCTGGCCAGCGAGCGCAAGCTGGTCTTCGCGGATCTGTTCAGCGAACTCGGAGCAGGAGACTGGAAGGCGCAACCACCGCAGATGACCGAGAACGGCGTTCACTTCACCAGCGAAGGCTACCGATTCATCGCGCCGTCTGTGCTCAAGTGCCTCGGCATTCAGGCACCCCAACTCAGTGATGAGCACGCTTCCAGCCTTCGGAACGCCATCATCGAGAAGAACACGCTCTTCTTCCACCGCTGGCGGCCGCAGAACGAGACTTACCTGCGCGGATTCCGCAAACACGAGCAAGGCCAGAATGCGAAAGAGATTCCCCAGTTCGATCCTCTCATCGCTGAGAAAGAAAAAGAAATCGCAACGCTAAGAAAAGAGGCGCAGCCCTGATAGGCCAGATGTAATGCATAGCTGAGCGGCTCCCGTCCGCTTCAATAGAAAAAAGTCCCGATGCTTCCAGGACAGGACAACGTGCTCGCGATTCAGGGCATGAACCGAACCGCGGCTTAGCGGCAAGTTCGAAGGCGAAGACAATTATGCATCATAAAATTGCACGTTAGATTTGACATACGTCTATACTATACTAACGTACGACGAATCCGTTCTCTTGGATCTTCGTTTCGACGAACGCGAGCTGCTGCGGCAGGCGTTAGGGCTCGATTGAATCCTTGCACATTTACCTGGGATGTCGGAGGATCGAATATGGCGTTAACCAAGTGCAACACATGCAAAGGGATGGTCAGCAAGAAGGCGACTGCCTGCCCGCACTGCGGAGAACCAAGAGCAAGAGGGATTCTTGGTCGTGGCGGCATCGAGCGCGCAGTGCACCTCGGTGTACTTTCCCTGTTAGTGGGAATCAGCCTGCTGATTCTGTTCGCTTATCTGGTCTCTGATTAAGTGTTACTCTCCACCCGAAACTCCTCCACCCCTCCAAGGAAACCTTGACACTCTGCCCGCTACCCTCAATGGTATCCGAAACAATTTGGCAGGGGCGCTGGCATGACCGGCTGAGATCTTCTTTTTAAAGGAAGAACCCTTGGAACCTGAAGCGGGTAATGCCGCCGCAGGGAGCCTTGGACTGATCTCAACTGTTTTTTTCGGCATGCGTCCCCGCGCAACGCAACCCACTGTAGAAATTTATGATCGCACCGGAAGAGTCCCAAGGCCAGCCAACAACAACAGCTCCCTTTCCAAACAGCAAACGTGTTTACGTCGAAGGCGTGATCCACAAGGATATGCGGGTGCCGATGCGCGAGATTCGCCTGTCCGACACGAAGGCGATGAATGGCCGGATCGAGCCCAACGAGCCGGTGCGCGTGTATGACACGAGTGGCCCGTGGGGTGATGAGAATTTCGACGGCAACGTGGAGGAAGGGCTGCCGGCGCTGCGGCGCAAGTGGATCATGGATCGCGGCGATGTGGAGGAATACGACGGCCGCCCGGTCGAGCCGATGGACAATGGTTACCTCTCCGGCAAGCACGCCGAATACGCCAGCACTGCCGAGCGCAATCGGCTGATTGAGTTTCCAGGACTGCAGCGCAAGCCGTTGCGCGCCTCTGCCGGGCACCCGGTGACGCAACTTTGGTATGCTCGTCAGGGCATCATCACTCCCGAGATGGAGTTCATCTCCATACGCGAGAACATGCGCCGTGCTAAAATTACCGATCAAGCGAACGACATCGTGCGCAATGACCTCGACAAACAACACGCTGGCACCGCGCAGAACGCCACCGGGCAACCGGGCATTTTCTCACGTTTCCCACAGCGCATCCCGGAAGAGATCACGGCAGAATTTATCCGCAGCGAAGTCGCGGCTGGACGTGCCATCATTCCCGCGAACATCAACCATCCCGAGCTGGAGCCGATGATCATCGGTCGCAACTTCCTGGTGAAGATCAATGCCAACATCGGCAACAGTGCGGTGGCATCATCGATCGATGAGGAAGTCGAAAAAATGCGTTGGGCGACGAAGTGGGGTGCTGACAACGTGATGGATCTTTCGACCGGCAAGAACATTCACGCGACCCGCGAATGGATCCTGCGCAACTCTCCAGTGCCGATTGGCACTGTGCCCATCTACCAGGCGCTGGAGAAAGTCAACGGCAAGGCTGAAGACCTGACCTGGGAAATCTTCCGCGACACCTTGATCGAACAAGCCGAGCAGGGCGTTGACTACTTTACCATCCACGCGGGTGTGTTGCTGCGCTTTGTGCCGATGACTGCATCACGCATGACCGGCATCGTCAGCCGTGGCGGATCGATCATGGCCAAGTGGTGCCTGGCGCATCACCAGGAGAGCTTCCTTTACACTCACTGGGACGACATTTGTGAGATCATGGCAAAGTATGACGTCAGCTTTTCCATCGGCGATGGACTGCGTCCTGGATCGATCGCAGATGCCAACGATGAGGCCCAATTCGGTGAACTGAAAGTGCAGGGCGAACTTACCAAGCGCGCCTGGTCTCACGGTGTGCAGGTCATGAACGAAGGCCCTGGCCACGTGCCGATGCACATGATCGAAGAGAACATGGCCAAGCAACTGGAGTGGTGCCATGGAGCGCCCTTCTACACGCTTGGGCCATTGACCACGGACATCGCTCCCGGTTACGACCACATCACCAGCGGCATCGGTGCGGCGATGATCGGCTGGTATGGCTGTGCCATGCTTTGCTACGTAACGCCCAAGGAACACCTCGGCTTGCCGAATCGCAAGGACGTAAAGGAAGGCGTCATCACTTACAAAATCGCCGCCCACGCTGCGGACTTGGCGAAAGGCCATCCCGGCGCGCAATACCGCGACAATGCATTGTCGAAGGCACGCTTTGAGTTTCGCTGGGAAGACCAGTTCAACTTGGGGCTCGACCCTGAAACCTCACGCGATTACCACGACGAAACCCTTCCTCAGGATGGTGCGAAGACCGCCCACTTCTGCTCCATGTGCGGCCCACACTTCTGCTCGATGAAGATTTCCGAAGACGTGCGCCGCTACGCCGCCGAGCAGGGACTCAGCGAAGAAGAAGCACTCGAAAAAGGCATGGAAGAGAAGAGCCAGGAGTTCCTGGAGAAAGGCGCAGAGGTTTACCAGAAAGCGTAGCTTTTCATTTTCAATCAACCAAGCCCAAGGAGAGGCGGACTCCGATCCGCCCTCTTAGCGAAGCCAAGGAGTAACAGCATGAGCACGTGCGAAGAGGAAGAAGGCGGATCGGAGTCCGCCTCTCCTTGGGCTGCGCTCAAGTTTCTGCGGGAGCTTGAGGAGATAGCCAAGACTCGCAATCGCCTGCCGCATTGGCAGCAGGAAGGCGCGTGCTACTTCATCACATTTCGCCTCGCAGACTCGTTGCCAAAGGAAAAGCTCCGACTCTGGCGTGAAGAGCGCGCAGCTTGGCTGCGGCACCATCCGAAACCGTGGGATAATGCTGTGGAGCTTGAGTATCACAAGACCTTCTCAGGTTCGATTGATCGCTTCATGGATGTCGGTCATGGTTCGTGCATCTTGCGGGATCAAATGAATGCGAAGATCGTCGCGGATACGTTGCACCATTTCGACGGCACTCGCTACCTGCTCCACACATGGGTAATCATGCCGAACCATGTTCATCTTCTGGTATCTCTCTCACAAAGTGAGAGTCTTGAGAAGATAGTCAGCTCATGGAAACGATTCTCATCCAAGCAACTGAATGATCGAAACGGAACCTCCGGCACCCTGTGGCAAACGGACTACTTCGATCGCCTCATTCGCGACGCGAATCACTTTTGGAACGTAGTCAGCTACATTCAAGGCAATCCAGAGAAGGGGAAGCTCAAGCAAGGCGATTATCAATTGCACACGGCACCCTGGATCGAAACCATCCAAGGAGAGGCGGACTCCGATCCGCCTTCTTAACTTAACTTAGCCAGGGCGGATCGGAGTCC
>JAQCER010000232.1 GCA_027618625.1 Verrucomicrobiota bacterium | reverse complement strand
CGCGGATCACGGCGGCATGGAACTCAAACAGGCAGTCGCAGCGTATCTTCGCGAGGCAGGGCAAAGCGTCGACGATATCGGCACCCATTCGACTAATTCTGTAGATTACCCCGACTACGCCCGGGACGTCTGTGTAGGGATTCTTCGCGGATCCTACGATGTGGGAATTCTGGTTTGCACCACGGGTATCGGCATGAGCATCGCGGCAAATCGTTACTCTCGAATTCAGGCGGCCGTCGTATTCGACCCTCAAACCGCTGAGCAGACCCGCCGCCACAACCAGTCGAACGTCCTCTGCCTCAGCGCCAATGGGACTACTCCAGATCAGGCCAAAGCGATCGCCGCCGCCTATCTCAACGCGCCCTTCGACGGAGGCCGTCATGCGCGCCGAGTCAGTAAACTCAATGATGTGATGCCAGCACTTTCGGCGACCGATCCTGAAACTGCGGACGCCATCACTAACGAAATCCGACGCCAGAATTCGAACATCGAGCTGATCGCCTCGGAAAACTTTGCCAGCACTGCAGTGCGTGAAGCTCAGGGCTCGGTGCTTACCAACAAGTATGCCGAAGGCTATCCTGGCCGCCGCTGGTACGGTGGTTGCGAGTATGTCGACGTCGTCGAGCAACTGGCCATCGATCGCGCCAGGGAAGTGTTTGGCGCTGACCATGCGAACGTGCAGCCCCACAGTGGCTCCCAGGCGAATGCTGCCGTCTATTTCAGTGTGCTGACTCCCGGTGATCGCATCCTTACCATGGATCTTTCTCACGGCGGACACTTGACTCACGGCCATCCCGCCAACTTCTCCGGCAAGTTTTACCAAGTCACCCACTACGGTGTCAGCAAAGACACTGAGCAGATCGACTACGACGTCCTTGCAAAACAGGCGGAGGCAGTGAAGCCTCGAATGATCACTGCCGGCGCGTCCGCTTATCCAAGGGTGATCGATTTCGAGCGCATGGCAGCGATCGCAAAAAGCGTCGGAGCCTACCTCTTCGTCGACATGGCGCACATCGCCGGACTCGTTGCAGCAGGAGTCCACCCCTCCCCGGTTGGGCATGCTGACTTCGTGACCACTACCACTCACAAGAGCCTGCGTGGCCCGCGTGGCGGCCTGATCCTTTGTAAAGAAGAGTATGCCAAGTCGATCGATGGCACGGTATTCCCCGGAGTTCAGGGCGGCCCGCTGATGCACGTAATCGCAGCCAAGGCGGTTTGCTTGAAAGAAGCGCTCCAACCTGAGTTCAAGACGTATCAGAAACAGGTTGCCAAGAACGCAAAAGCTCTCTCCGAGCGTCTCATGGGCCACCGCTATCGCCTCGTCTCGGGAGGCACGGACAATCACCTCATGCTGGTCGATGTGCGTCCGAACAAGATCAGCGGGAAGGTCGCCCAGGAAGCCCTGGATCTGGCTGGTATCACCGTGAACAAGAACTCGATCCCGTACGATACCGAATCCCCATTCAAGGGTGGAGGTATTCGCATAGGAACCCCGGCGGTCACGACTCGTGGCATGAAGGAACCTGAGATGGCACAGATCGGCGATTGGATTCACGAAGCCATCACCCATCGCGCTGACAGTACCGTGCTCGAAAGTATCCGCAAGAAGGTAGAGGAAATGAATACACGGTTCCCGTTGCCTTGATCGTTGCCTCATGGCTGGAAAGCGTGTCCTAGTCACCGGCGCAGCCGGCTTCATCGGTAGCCACACGGTCGACAGACTCGTCGCGGATGGGCATCACGTTCTCGGCGTCGATGACCTTTCGACAGGCACGCAGGAAAATCTTTCCGGCATTCTAGAGGAGTCACGCTTTAACTTTGAGAAGCAGGATGTTTCTGCTCCAGGTGCGGTCGCTTCCATCGTCGAGAGGTATCATCCCGATACCATCATTCATCTCGCGGCGCTGGTGAGTGTGCCTCGAGGGGAAACTGAACCAGGCCTGAACTACCGGCTCAATGTCCAGGCTACACACGAGGTTTGTGAAGCTGCCCGACGTCACCAGGTGCCTCGCATCGTCTTCGCATCGTCAGCGGCTGTCTACGGTGAGTGTGCGGAACTTCCACTTGCCGAATCCGCGCCAACGATTCCCGTCAGCCAATATGGCTATGCAAAGCGCATCTCCGAGCAATTGCTGGAAGGCTACCGGGCTTCCTATGGCATCGAAACCGTCTGCTTCCGCTACTTCAACGTCTACGGACCAAGGCAGGATCCAGCATCACCGTATTCCGGTGTCGTGAGCATTTTCAGTGACCGCTTCCGTGTCGGCCAGCCCGTCACCATCTACGGCGACGGCACCCAAAGCCGCGACTTCGTCTACGTGGGCGATGTGGCCATGGCAAATGCTCTGGCAGCCACTTCCGAAACGCCAATCTATGGCACCTTCAACTGCTGCACTGGAGAGTCGACCTCGCTGCTCGATCTGATCGCAGTTCTCGATAGACGCTTCCCGGGCGCGCCCAAGCCGGAGCACCACCCGGAACGAGCTGGCGACATCAAGCACTCACTCGGTGATCCGACGGCAATCCAATCAGCACTGAAGTTTGCGCCAGCCACGCCATTTGCCGAAGGCTTGGGCACGCTTCTCGCGGACTGAGCTCAAGTTATCAAGTTACCAGGGCGCCAGTCTGCTCCAGGCGATCCAGCTCAAATTGGAATTTCGCGGCCAGCTCAGGGGTATGAGGTTCGTCGAAGATGCGCTCATGATCACCGGGGATATCGACAATTCGCAATTCATCAACCAGCCCATCCCAGCCCATCTCGCGATTGAAGCTGAAACCGTCAGCGACATTGTCGGCCCGCATGAGTAACATGGCGCCGTCATAAGCCTTGGGCACATACCGCCGCGCCAGCGCATCGTGGCATTCTCGAATGTGAATCAGCCTCTGCGTTTGATCCAGAGTGCCACTGCTCTCGACTGCACGGCGGGTAGCCTTCAACTGGGCGTGATGCTGCGCTTTGTTCACCATGCCAGTGCCTATGCGTTCGCCGAGTCCCTTCAGCTTTTTCAATACACCGGCGTTGTCGTTCTGTTGCCAGTTTGCAGCGACCCGCCCCCACAAGCTGTTCCTAAACTCGCTCTCGCGGGCAGGATTCGGAGTGTCAAATAACACTAACAGTTCGACCTCGTCACCAGCGATCCGAAGTTGCTGTGCGATCTCATAGGCAACGACACCACCGAATGAGAAGCCTCCGAGAATATACGGCCCGGTCGGTCTCACCGTTTTCAATTGCTCAATGTAGAGAGTGGCAGTCGCCTCCACCGATTCTTCAGCCGTGAGACGGTGCGGATCGAGAAGCATCGGTGCCTCAATGACGTAGAACGGGCGATCCTCATCCAGTAGATCACAAAAGTTCTTATAGAAGAGGACACCACCATCGCCGCCATGAACACTGAAAATCGGCGTCTTGTGTCCCGACCTGCGCAACGCGGCAACGGTATCGGGAAAACTCGTTGTTGATGATGTCGAGTCCTCACCAATGACGATCGCCAGCTTCTCAATGGTCGGCGCTTTGAACAGCGTGGCCAGGGGCAGACTTACGCCAAAGGTATTCTGAATCTTTGTGAACAATTGCAACCCCTTCAGCGAGTGCCCGCCGATCGCAAAGAAGTCGTCTGTCACTCCAGCATGATCGAGCTCCAGCACATCGCACCAGAGCACAGCAAGTTGGCGTTCCGTCTCATTGCGTGGCTCAATGTGTTCGACTTCACTGCTGGCTGATTGATGCCCAGGTGCAGGAAGAGCACGATAGTCTACCTTGCCATTTGCAGTCACCGGCAACTGATCGAGCACGATAAATGAGGATGGCAGCATGTAGGATGGCAACTGATCGGTAACGTGATCGCGCAGTGCCTCTATGGAAATCGCACTACCGGCAGTCGGGCTCACGTAGGCGGCAAGAAATTTATCGCTGGCCGTGTCTCCAACCACGGTTACCACCGCTTGGCTCACCTCTGGCAGCGCACAGATCACGCTCTCGATCTCACCGGGTTCGATACGGAATCCACGGATCTTCACCTGGGAATCTCCCCGGCCAAAGAACTCGATCGTTCCATTTGGCAACCAGCGGCAGACGTCACCACTGGCATAAAGTTTCCCACCCGGATCTGCGGAGAATGGGTTGCGCACAAAACGCTCGGCAGTAAGCTCCGGACGATTGTGATATCCAGTCGCAAGTCCCTCTCCACCAATAAACAATTGGCCCAGAACACCTGTCGGAACAGGGTGCATATTCGGATCCAGAACATAGACCTGCGTGTGAGGGATGGGGCGACCGATTGGCAAGGTCGCAAGCTCCAGATCTTCAACCTTGATGGTGTGACAAGTGGTAAACGTCGTACTCTCCGTTGGTCCGTAACCATTCACCAACTTTGCGCCAGGCTTCATCGCCGCAAGCGCTCTCCGCACGTGTTCTTTCGGCAGCACATCTCCGCCAGCAAGCAATTGCTGCACGCCCGCAATGTCCCGCAAGCGCTCATCAACCATCAGTTGAAACAGTCCTGCGGTAAGCCAGAGGGTAGTGACGTTGAACTTCTTCACGGCATCACCAATGTCTTGAAGACTTGGAGTCCCGGGTGGCAGAATCGCCAGTCGCCCACCATTGAGCAAAGGCCCCCAGATCTCAAAGGTAGAGGCATCGAATGAAACGGGGGCGGCCATCAGAAACGTCTGTTCAGCATTGAAGTCCACATAGTCCGTATTGCGCACAAGACGAGTGACACCGCGATGAGGAACAACGGTACCCTTCGGCTTACCAGTCGATCCAGATGTGTAAATCACATACGCCGTGTTCTCTTTGCACAGATCTGAATCGATCGAACGGGTGCCAGCATCTGGCATAGGCTCATCCAGCAAGACGATCACCTTATTGGTCTGGGCATCAACCGACAGCCGATCCACAAGCGCTCGCTGTGTGATGATCACCGGGGCTTGCGTATCTTCGAGCATGTAGTCGATCCGATCTTGTGGGTAGCCAGGATCAATAGGCACGTATGCCCCGCCCGCCTTGAGCGTTCCAATCAGAGCAGCGACAAGTTCGGGACAGCGCTCACTGAGAACTGCGACCAGACTCCCCTTCCGGACACCGTTTGCTACCAGGCAGTCAGCGATGCCATCTGCCTACCGGTCAAGCTCGGCATAGGTGACGTAAGTGACTGATCCAGACCCATAAACCAGTGCCTCACGATCGGGAGTCAATGCGGCCTGCTGTTCGAATAACTCGTGTATGCAATCCTCTGGTGCCGCGCCGCATTCGTGAGCATTGAACCGGGAAACCACTTCGGCGATCGCGGCTGCATCCATCCATTCAAGGTCTGCAACTGGCGTCGATGGATCAGCGATGATCGCGCGGATGAGCTGCTCAAACAGGTTCACCCACCGCAGGACAGTCGACTCGTTGAGCACGTCCTGATTGTAGTCGACATCGATCCTAAGCCCTTCGGCCGACTCCACGACGTTCATGAACATTGTGTAGTGAACGAATGCTTTTCCATTGGGCTCAAACCGGCACTTCAAGCCCTCCCATTCGCCAAAGTAGTCCATCCGCTCAACATTGAAGGCGACTTCGAGCAATGGCATGCGTCTCTGGTCACGTTCGATATCGAGACACTGAATCAGTTCGCCATAGGTAAAGCCACGGTTGTCAGTGGCATTCAGAATCGTCTGCCGGGTCGATTTCAGAAAGTCGGTGAACGTCGCACCTGCATCCAGCCTACTGCGCAAAGGCAGAAAATGGACGCAGTGTCCTACGAGATGCGCGGTGTTCTCGCCATCGTTTTGACCCGCCGTTGGGATTCCGACGACGACATCGTTCTGGCCAGTCAATCGATGCATCAGCACCTTAAAGACGGCACCCAACGTCGAGTACAAAGTGCATCCGTTCTTTGCACCGGCTTTCTTGATCGCATTGTAGGTCTCTACATCGATGCGATGCTCCACGCTCCCCCCGCGATAAGTGCGATCAACCGGATAGGGTCGATCCAGAGGAAGCTCAATTGGATCGGGCATATCAGAAAACTGCTCCAGCCAGAATGCTTTTTCCTTTTCATGTCTGGAACCGCGATCCCGACTGGCAACCTCCAGTGAATATTCCTCGAACTGCTTCGCGATGGGCAAAGCAGACCGCTCCCCTCTGCATCCAGCCGTATAGAGCGCACTCAACTCCTCTGCGAGCACGTTAAACGACCAACCGTCCAGCACTACGTGATGCCCGGTAACCACCAGAACGTGAATGTCTTCAGCCTGTTTGACCAATT